>NZ_BAAGPR010000144.1:0-15851 GCF_054783955.1 Streptomyces mayteni
CCGCCGCGCCGCCGAAGCCGGCGGCCGCGCCCGCGGCAGCCACGGCGGACGCGCCGGCCGCCGACCCCGTCGCCGGGCCCGAGTTCGTCACGCTGCGCGGCGCCGCGGCCGCCGTGGCGAAGAACATGAACGCCTCCCGGGACCTGCCGACCGCCACGTCGGTCCGCGCGGTCCCGGTGAAGCTCCTGTTCGACAACCGGATCGTCATCAACAACCACCTGAAGCGCGCCCGCGGCGGCAAGGTCTCCTTCACGCACCTCATCGGCTACGCGATGGTGCAGGCGCTCAAGGCGATGCCGTCGATGAACCACTCGTACACCGAGAAGGACGGCAAGCCGACGCTCGTCAAGCCCGAGCACGTCAGCCTCGGCCTGGCCATCGACCTGGTGAACAAGAGCGGCGACCGGCAGTTGGTGGTGGCCGGCATCAAGAAGGCCGAGTCGCTCAGCTTCTTCGAGTTCTGGCAGGCGTACGAGGACATCGTCCGCCGGGCCCGCACCGGCAAGTTGACGATGGAGGACTTCTCCGGCGTCACCGCCTCGCTCACCAACCCGGGCGGCATCGGCACCGTGCACTCGGTGCCCCGCCTGATGCCGGGCCAGGGCGTGATCCTCGGCGTCGGCGCCATGGAGTACCCGGCCGAGTTCCAGGGCACCTCGCAGGAGACCCTGAACCGGCTCGGCATCTCCAAGGTGATGACGCTGACCAGCACCTACGACCACCGGGTCATCCAGGGTGCCGCGTCCGGCGAGTTCCTCCGCGTGATCAGCCAACTGCTGCTCGGCGAGCACGGGTTCTACGACGACATCTTCGAGGCGCTGCGGATCCCCTACGAGCCGATCCGCTGGCACGTGGACATCGACGTCAACCACGACGACGAGGTCACCAAGGCCGCCCGGGTCTTCGACCTGATCCACTCCTACCGGGTCCGCGGCCACCTGATGGCCGACACCGACCCGCTGGAGTACAAGCAGCGCAAGCACCCCGACCTGGACATCACCGAGCACGGCCTCACCCTGTGGGACCTGGAGCGGGAGTTCGCGGTCGGCGGCTTCGCCGGCAAGTCGATGCTCAAGCTGCGCGACATCCTCGGCGTGCTGCGCGACTCGTACTGCCGCACCACCGGCATCGAGTACATGCACATCCAGGATCCCAAGGAGCGCAAGTGGATCCAGGACCGGGTGGAGCGCCCGCACACCGCGCCCGAGCGCGAGGAACAACTGCGGATTCTTCGCCGGTTGAACGCCTCCGAGGCGTTCGAGACGTTCCTGCAGACCAAGTACGTGGGCCAGAAGCGGTTCTCGCTCGAGGGCGGTGAGACCGTCATCCCGCTGCTCGACTCGGTGCTCGACGAGGCCGCGGCCGACAAGCTGGACGAGGCCGTCATCGGCATGGCGCACCGCGGCCGGCTCAACGTGCTGGCCAACGTCGTCGGCAAGTCCTACGCCCAGATCTTCCGGGAGTTCGAGGGCAACCTGGACCCGAAGTCGATGCACGGCTCGGGCGACGTGAAGTACCACCTGGGCACCGAGGGCACCTTCACCGGTCTGTCCGGCGAGGAGATCAAGGTCTCGCTGGCCGCCAACCCCTCGCACCTGGAGGCCGTCGACCCGATCGTCGAGGGTGTCTCGCGCGCCAAGCAGGACGTGATCGGGCGCGGCGGCAAGGACTTCACGGTGCTGCCGATCCTGATCCACGGCGACGCGGCGTTCGCCGGCCAGGGCGTGGTCGCCGAGACGCTCAACATGTCGCAGCTGCGCGGCTACCGCACCGGCGGCACCGTGCACATCGTCATCAACAACCAGGTCGGCTACACCGCGACGGCCGCCGCCGCCCGCTCCTCCACGTACTGCACGGACGTGGCGCGGATGATCGAGGCGCCGATCTTCCACGTCAACGGCGACGACCCGGAGGCCGTGTGCCGGGTGGCCAGGCTGGCCTTCGAGTACCGGCAGGCGTTCAACAAGGACGTCGTCATCGACCTGGTCTGCTACCGGCGCCGTGGGCACAACGAGACGGACAACCCGTCGTTCACCCAGCCGCTGATGTACGACCTGATCGACAAGAAGCGCTCGGTGCGCAAGCTCTACACCGAGTCGCTGATCGGCCGCGGCGACATCACGCTGGAGGAGGCCGAGCAGGCGCTTCAGGACTTCCAGGACCAGCTGGAGAAGGTCTTCAAGGAGGTCAGGGAGGCCACCGTGACGCCGGCCCCGGCCGAGGTCACGGCGCCGAAGCCGGAGTTCCCGGTGGCGGTGTCGACCGGCGTCAGCGCCGAGGTCGTCAAGCGGGTCGCCGAGTCCCAGGTCAACATCCCCGACCACATCACCGTGCACCCGCGGCTGCTGCCGCAGCTCCAGCGGCGCGCGGCGATGGTCGAGGAGGGCACGATCGACTGGGCGATGGGCGAGCTGCTGGCCATCGGCTCGCTGCTGATGGAGGGCACCCCGGTCCGGATGGCCGGCCAGGACACCAGGCGCGGCACCTTCGGCCAGCGGCACGCGGTGCTGATCGACCGGAAGACCGGCGAGGACTACACCCCGCTGCTCTACCTCACCGAGGACCAGGCCAGGTTCAACATCTACGACTCGCTGCTCAGCGAGTACGCGGCGATGGGCTTCGAGTACGGCTACTCGCTGGCCAGGCCCGAGGCGCTGGTGATGTGGGAGGCGCAGTTCGGCGACTTCGCCAACGGCGCGGCCACCGTGATCGACGAGTTCATCTCGTCGGCCGAGCAGAAGTGGGGCCAGACCTCGGGCGTCACGCTGCTGCTGCCGCACGGCTACGAGGGCCAGGGCCCGGACCACTCCTCGGCCCGGATCGAGCGGTTCCTGGCGCTGTGCGCGCAGAACAACATGACGGTGGCGCTGCCGACCACCCCGGCGAACTACTTCCACCTGCTGCGGTGGCAGGTGCACAACCCGCACCACAAGCCGCTGGTCGTGTTCACCCCGAAGTGGATGCTGCGCCTGAAGGCGGCCGCCTCGACCGCCGAGGAGTTCACCGCCGGCGGCTTCCGTCCGGTGATCGGGGACACCACGGTCGACCCGGCCGGGGTGCGGCGCGTGGTGCTCTGCTCCGGCAAGGTGTACTACGAGCTGGCCGCCGAGCGGGAGAAGCTGGGCCGCAAGGACGTGGCGCTGGTGCGCATCGAGCGGCTCTACCCGCTGCCGGCCGAGGAGGTCCAGGCGGAGCTCGCGAAGTACCCCGCCGCCGACTCCGTGGTGTGGACGCAGGAGGAGCCCGCCAACCAGGGCGGCTGGCCGTTCATCGCCCTCAACCTGGTGGAGAACGTCGAGCGGGCCGGCAAGCTGCGGCGGGTGTCGCGCCCGGCGTCGTCCTCGCCCGCGGTGGGTTCGGCCAAGCGGCACCAGGCCGAGCAGCAGGCGCTGTTCGACGAGGTGTTCAACGTCTGACGCCTGCCTTCCGAGGCCCTCAGGTCCGGCCCGTCACCCCTGGGGGGTGGCGGGCTGGTCCCGTTCCCGAGCCCCGTCGGTGGGCCATGGCATCCGTCTATCGACCTCATGCACCGGTCACCCGCTCTTCACCTCGGCGCCGCCGCCGCTTCGCTCCCTTCATCCGGTTCCGCCCGACTTCGGGCGTTCAGTGGCTCTCGCTGACGCGCGAAGGAGGAACCGATGGCACCGACGGCAGCGGAACCACGGACGGGGCGCACCCCCTGGTACAGGCGGCTCTTCGCCTGGGTGTGGCTTGGCATGGCGGCCGGCGCCCTGCTGGGCTGGGCGAGCCCGGACACCGGGCGGGCCCTGGAGCCGCTGGGCGACGGCTTCGTCGGCCTGATGACGATGGCGCTGGCGCCCATCGTGTTCTGCATGGTGGTCTCGGGCATCACCTCGGTCGGCTCGTTCCGACGGACCGGGCGGATCGCCGGGAAGGCGCTGCTCTACTTCGAGCTGACGACCACCGCCGCGCTGCTCTTCGGGCTGCTCGCGGTCAACCTGCTGCGGCCGGGGGACCGGATGCGGGCGGACGCCGACGCGCTGCGGCTCAGCGACGAGGTCGCGTCGCGGATCGAGCCGGCCCAGGACCTGGCGTGGCACGAGCGGCTGCTGCACGCGGTGCCCACCAACGTCGTCGACTCCTTCGCCCAGGGCGAGGTGCTCCAGGTGCTGGTGTTCGCGGTGCTCTTCGGCGTGGCGCTCACGGCGCTCGGCGAGCGGGGCCGGGGCGTCGCGCAGGGCGTGGAGCGGCTCGGCGAGGCGCTGTTCGGCGTGGTGCGGATCGTCATGTACGCGGCGCCGCTTGGCGCCTTCGGCGCGATGGCCTACACGGTGGGCGCCTTCGGCACCGCCACGCTCAACGCGCTCGGCTGGCTGATCGGCGTCTTCTACGTCACCTCCGCGGTGTTCGTCGTGGTGGTGCTCGGCGGGGTGGTCGCCCTGGTCGTCGGCCTGAACCCCTGGCAGGTGCTGCGGCACTTCAGGGAGGAGACGCTGACGGCGCTCGGCGCCTCGTCCTCGGACGTGGCGGTGCCCGGCGTGATCCGCCGGCTCCAGACGCTTGGCGTGCCGAGGGCCGAGGCCGGGGTGACGGTCGGCGCCGGCTACTCCTTCAACCTGGACGGCACCTGCGTCTACCTGACGCTCTCCGCGATGTTCCTGGCGCAGGCGCTCGGCCTCGACCTGTCGCTCGGCGAGCAGCTCGGCCTGGTGGTGGTGATGCTGCTGACGTCCAAGGGCACGGCGGGGGTGACGGGCGGCGGGTTCGTGATGCTGGCGTCGTCGCTCTCGTCGTCCGGGGTGATCCCGGTGGCGGCGGTGATGATCGTGTTCGGCGTCGACCGCTTCATGTCGGAGTGCCGCGCGGTGGTGAACGTGCTCGGCAACGCGGTGGCCGGCCTGGTGGTGTCCCGCTGGGAGGGCACCCTCGACCGGGCGCGGGCGGCCGCGGTGCTGCGCGGCGAGGTGGCCCCGGTCGAGGTCGAGGCGGCCGAGGCGGTCGAGGAGGCCCGGGTCGGGGCGCCGGGGGGCGGGGCGGCGGCCGGGGGCCGGGTGCCGGTGCCGCTGGGGAAGTCCGGCTGATGGCTCTCAACCTGCAACGCCTCGAAGTGCTGGTGACGGTGGCCGAGGCCGGCAGCTTCTCGGCGGCCGCCCGGCTGCTCTTCCTCAGCCAGCCCTCCGTCTCGCACCACGTCAGGCAGTTGGAGCAGGAGGTCGGGCAGCCGCTGCTCGAACGGGCGGTGGGCCAGGTGCGCCCCACCCCGGCGGGCGCGGCGCTGCTGCGGCACGCCAGGCCGCTGCTGCGGCTGGCCGAGCAGGCGCTCGCCGAGACCCGGCACGCGGCCGGCGTCCCGACCGGCACCCTGACCGTCGGGGCCTCCACCACGGCCGCGGCCAACGTGCTGCCCGCGCTGCTCGCCAGATACGGGGCGCGGCATCAGGGGATCGACCACCGGCTGGTGGTCCGCAACGCGACGGAGATCGAACGCCTGCTGGTCGAAGGCGAGTTGGGGCTCGCCCTGCTGGCCGGCCCGCGCCGGCCCAACGCCGCCCTGGCGACGGAGGAGGTGCTGACCGACGAGATGGTGCTGTTGGCGCCCGCCGGGCATCCGCTGGCCGGCGCCCGGGTGGCGCCGCGGCACCTGCGGGACAGCCGGTTCCTGTTGCGGGAGCGCGGCTCGGCGACCCGGACGCTGCAGGACGCGGCGCTCGACCGCTGGCAGGTGCCGGGGGCCACCACCTCGACCATCGACGACACGCACGCGATCCTCCAGGCCGTGGCCTGCGGTCTCGGCCTCGCGGTGCTCTCCTGGCTGGTCGCCGTCGATCCGATCGCGGCCGGCCGGCTGGTCGCGCTGGACATCGATCCGGCGCCCGGCGAGCGGGAGATCGTCTTCGCCCATCACGTCAACCACGTCCCGACGCCCGCCGAGGCACTGCTCCTCGACCTGGCGCGGGAACGGAAGAAAGCAGGAGAACCATGAACCCCGCCACCGCCACCGCTGCCACTGCCGCTGCCGCCACCGCCACCGCCACCGCCACGACCGTGTGGGTCAACGGCCGGGAGTACCGGGTGCCGCGGCGGCCCACGCTGGTGCTGACGGTGGACGGCGGCGCCCCGGCGTACCTGGACGACGCGCTGGCCAGGGGGCTGATGCCGCGGCTGGCCGAGATCCTGGCGGCGGGCGGCGTCTACCGGCGCGGTCTGGCCGAGATGCCGAGCCTGACCAACCCGAACAACCTGTCCATCGTGACCGGCGCGCCGCCCGCGGTGCACGGCGTCCCCGGCAACTACTGCCGGCTGCCCGACGGTTCCGAGCTGCTGCTCGACGATCCGGAGCTGCTGCGGGCGCCGAGCATCCACGCGGTGCTGCGGGAGGCCGGGGTGCCGGTGCTGATGGTCACGGCCAAGGACAAGCTGCGCCGGCTGCTCGGCAACGGCGGGGTGCCGAGCGTGAGCGTGGAGCGGGCGGCGGGCGCGGCGCTGCCGGAGTTCGGGGTCGAGGACGTCGAGCGGCTGGTCGGCGAGCCGGCGCCCGGCGTCTACGACCCGGAGGCCAGCGCCTACGCGATGCGGATCGGCCTGGCCGTGCACCGGCACGCCGGCGCCGCGGCGCCCCGGCTGCTGTACGTGTCGCTGACCGATCGCGTGCAGCACGCGGCGGCGCCCGGCGATCCGCTGGCCGACCGGTTCTACGCGGGCGTCGACCGGCTGCTCGGCGAGTACCGGGAGGCGGGGTTCCTGATCGGGATCACCGCGGACCACGGGATGAGCGCCAAGCACGGGCAGGACGGGGCGCCCGAGGTGGTGTACCTGGCCGATCTGCTCGACGCGGCTGGCGTGGTGGGGCACCACGTGGTGCTGCCGATCACCGATCCCTACGTGCGCCACCACGGTGCGCTCGGCTCGTTCGCGTGGCTGCACGTGCCGGACGACCAGCGGGCGTTGGTCCGCCGGGCGTTGGCCGGGGTGCCGGGCGTCGAGGAGGTGTACGAGCGGGCCGAGTCGGCGCTGGTGTACGGGCACCCGCTGGACCGGATCGGCGACCTGTCGGTGGCGGCGTCGGCCGGCACGGCGCTCGGCGGCCGGCGGGGCGAGCACGACCTGTCGGGGCTGCACGGGGCACTGCGCTCGCACGGCGGCCGGCACGAGCAGGTGGTGCCGCTGATCGTCAGCGAGCCGGTGAAGGGGCCGCTGGCGGACGCCTTCCACGCCGAGCTGCTGCACAGCCGCGACCTGCACGCGCTGCTGCTCAACGGGACGGGCCAGGAGGTGGCCTGAGCGGCGCGGCCTATTCTGGGCTCCTCCCTTACGTTCCCTTCCGTTCACCCGGAACCCGCAGGCAGGAGCGACGTGTACTTCACCGACCGAGGCATCGAGGAGCTGACGCGGCGGCGCGGCGAGGAGGAGGTCAGCCTGGGCTGGTTGGCCGACCAGCTGCGGCTCTTCGTCGATCTGAACCCGGACTTCGAGGTGCCGGTGGAGCGGCTCGCGACCTGGTTGGCGCGGCTCGACGACGAGGAGGACGAGGACTGAGGACGGAGGGCTGAGGAGCCGACGGTCGAGACGTCGCGACCTTCGCTCTCGACTTTCCCCCGCACGCGATATATCGTGTTCTTCACGGACGCGATATAACGCGGGGAGGGCCCATGCCACGCAGTTCCGAGTGGTCCATCAGCGAGGACCGCACCCTCACCTTCGACGAGCCGCGCGTCAAGGAGCTCCAGGTGCGGCTCGTCAGCGGCCTGGTCAACGTGGTGGGCACCGACGAGCCCACCACCCGGGTCGAGATCACCGAGGTCAAGGGCCCGCCGCTGATCGTGCGCCAGGAGGGCGGCACGCTCTCCGTGGCCTACGACGACCTGCCGTGGAAGGGCTTCCTCAAGTGGCTCGACCGCAAGGGCTGGCACCGCAGCGCGGTGGTCTCCGTCTCGGTGCCTGCCGATGTCCGGCTCACCGTGGGCCTGGTCGGCGCCTCCGCGGTGGTGAGCCGGATCGCGGGCCGCACCGACATCCGCGGGGTCAGCGGGGACACCACGCTGGTGGGCCTGTCGGGCGATGTGCACGCCGAGACGGTGTCCGGTGCCGTCGAGGCCCAGGGCGTCAGCGGTCGGCTGCGGTTCAGCTCGGTGTCCGGGGAGCTCACGGTGATCGACCACCGCTCCCCCCGGCTCTCGGCCGACTCGGTCAGCGGCGACATGGTGGTCGACCTGGCGCCCTCGGCGCTCCCCCTCGACCTCAGGCTCAACACGGTGTCGGGCGAGGTCGCTATCCGGCTGCCCGACGAGGTGAGCGCCGGGGTGAACGCGAGCACCGCGAGCGGCGCCGTCTCGTCCGCCTTCGCCGAGCTGTCGGCGATGGGCGGCTGGGGCGCCAGGCAACTGTCCGGCACCCTGGGCTCCGGCGCGGGCCGGGTGTCCTGCAGCAGCGTCTCAGGCTCGCTCGCCCTGCTGCGCAGACCGCCGGCCGAGCGCGAATCGCCATCCGCCGCCTCGCTGGGTAAGGACGCCTGACATGCCCCCGGTCTTCGGCCACGGCCGTCTCCGCCTCTATCTGCTGAAGCTGCTCGGCGAGGCGCCCCGGCACGGATACGAGGTGATCCGGCTGCTCGAGGAGCGCTTCCAGGGCCTCTACGCGCCCTCCGCCGGCACGGTCTATCCGCGGCTGGCCAAGCTGGAGGCCGAGGGTCTGGTCACCCACTCCGAGGAGGGCGGCCGCAAGGTCTACTCGCTCACCCCGGCCGGGCAGCGGGAGTTGGCCACCCGCGAGGCCGAACTGACCGATCTGGAGCGGGAGATCAGAGACTCGCTGGCGGCGCTCGCCGCGGACATCAGGGAGGACGTCAGCGGCTCGGCGCACGATCTGCGGCGGGAGGTCAGGGAGGCCGCGGCGGCGGCGCGTGGCAGCACCAGGGCCGGGCCCGGGCCCGCCGCCGGCCCGCACGGCGCCGGCCCTCACCACGGCGCCGGTCACCCGCGCGCGGACCGGGCGGCCTGGAAGGCCGAGGCCCGCCGGGCCAAGGAGGAGAGCCGGCGCGCCCGTCAGGAGGCGCGGCAGGCCAGGGAGGCCGGCGAGCAGGCCGGCCAGGAGGCGAGCGAGGAGAGCAGGGCCCAGTTCGAGCAGGCCGCGCGCCGGATCAGGGACCGGGTGCAGACCCGCGCCGACGCCGGCGACTGGCCGGGCGCGGTCCGCGAGGGCCTGGAGGGGCTGAGCCACGAGATCGGCGGCTGGAGCCGGTTCGTGGAGCACCCGAGCACCCCCTGGGCCTGGGGCGCCGCCGGCCATCCTGGCGGCCAGTCGGAGTCGGAGCCGGCCGAGGCGGAGGAGCCGGTGGCCGATCCGGAGCGCGAGTTGGAACGGCTGCTCGACCGGTTCAGGGACGACGTGCGGGACGCGGCGCGCGACCACGGGGTGTCGCAGCAGGCGCTGCGGGAGGCCAGGCGCCAGCTGTCCACCGCCGCGGCCCACCTGGTCGCCCTGATCCACACCACCAAGGACTGAGCGGCGCCGGCCGGCCCCGGCCGGCCGTCAGGGGCAGGGGTGGTTCGCCTCGCCCCAGGTGGTCCTGACGTCCTCGCCGGTGACGGCGCCGCAGACCAGCTCGGCCTCCGGCGCCCGCCCGGCGGCCACGCTGAGGATGATCACCAGCTTGTCCTCCGTCTCGCGCCGACCGCCGTCGGCGCCGCTGGGGTCGAGCCGGCCGGTGGCGCCGTCGAAGCCGTCCGGGCCGAGCCCCTGGTAGAGCACGCCCTGCACCAGGTCGCGGTCGAGGCGGTCGTTGACCCGACCGGTGGTCTCCCACGCCTGGTCGACCGCCGCGCCGAAGTAGCGCAGCGCGTCCCACGCCAGGGCCGGGCGCGGGTCGAGCCCCACGGCCCGGCTCACGTCGGCCGCGTCGGTCCCGCCGTAGGCGCCCTCGTAGGAGTCGGCGAACGCCTGCCCCTCCGGGCTCTCCCACAGCAGCGGGCCGCCGCCGTCCAGCACGTAGTAGAGGTCGAGCCCGGGGAAGACGTTCCACGGCTCCTCCTCGGTGATCGGCACGTTGGAGATCTCGTCGCCGCCCAGCACGCTGACCCGCGGGCAGCCCTCGGTGCGCCGCCTCAGCTCCTCGAGGAAGAGCGGGAGTTCGCTGCCGCGCGCCGCCCAGACCAGGGCCGTGCGCGGCTCGGCGGCGAGCCGGCCGCACACCTCGCCGGCCAGCCGCTCCAGGCTGGGCACCGACTCGCCAGGCAACACCCCCTGGTCCCGCGGCAGGTCGTTGGACGGCGTGTAGAGCAGGGTGTCGAGCGGGCCCGGGTAGCTCTCCTGGAAGGAGCGCGCCAGACCGCTGCTGTAGGCGTCCCGCGCGTCGGCCACCAGCACGGCCCGCTCGGCCGGCACCCGCTCGCCGCCCTCCGTGGTGATCAGCGCGGCGTCCCCGGCGAACGCGGCCATGGCCGCCGCCGCCCGGCTGTTGGTCGGCGCGTTCTGGTAGTAGTGCGTGCCGTGGTCGAGCAGCTCGTCCGCGGTGCCGGCGACGCCGACCACCGGCAGCCCGGCCCGGCTCAGCACCTCGAGCGCCTCGTAGACCGTGTCCCGGCTCTGCGCCATCCCGACCACGCCCACGACGGACGGGTCGTCGGCGGCCAGGTCGACGACGTGCCTGGCCACCTGCACCGCGTCCCTGAACCGGTCGCCCGCGTCGGCCGCGACCACCCGCAGCGGCACCCGCTCCCGGGAGCCGATCGCCAGCGCGTTGGACCGCTCCTGCGCCAGCGCGACCCCCCGCAGCTGGGCCAGCGTGCCGCCGCGCACCGGGTCCTCGGCGTCGTCGCCGCCGCTGAGCGGCCCGATGTAGAACACGGTGCGCGGCATCGGCAGCCCGTCCTCAGCGCGCCACTCCGCGGTGGCGGCCTCCACCGCCGCGTTCTGCCGCTCGATCCGCCCCAGCACCTCCCGCACGTCCGGATCGCTGACCACCGGGCTGCCGAGCGTCGGGCCCTGCGGCCCGACGCACGAGCCGTCCGAGCCGCGGAAGGTGCCGCCCTCGCAGCCGTCGTCCCCTGGCAGCGGGACGAACGGCAGCAGGCCGGCGAGCAGCGCCACCGTCGTGAGCTCGACGGCGAGTTCGGCCCGCGGCCCGAGCCGGTGCGGCCTGACCCGCAGCCTTCGCCTGCGCCGCAGCTGGTAGGCGGCCCGGGGATCGTCGGGCGCCGCGTCCTCCGGCACGGTGACCACGAGCCCGGTCACGGCGGCGACCAGCCGCGGGTCGGTGAGGCCGTCCGCGAGCCAGTCGCCGGCCGCGTCGAAGCCGGTCTTCTCCTCGTCGGGGATCAGGCTGGCCAGCCCGTCCACCCCGGCGGCCACCACCAACAGCGAGGTGGCGCCCCGGTCCTTGGCCTCGTTGCGCAGCTCCCTGATGAACCGCTGCACCCGCGAGTGCTCGTCTCCCGCGCGATCGAAGAGCAGCACGAAGCGGTGCGCCCGGCGGCGGCGCCAGGGCCGCGGGAAGCCGCCGCGCACCGCCCGCTCCAGGTCGGTCATCATCGCCTGCACCAGTACCCGGTCCAGGTCCTCAAGGCGCTCGGGCCGCGACGCCGGCGGGACGAGGTCGCCCAGGTGGTCGAAGAACGACGCCGGCCCGCGCTGCCGGTCGGCCCAGGCGGTGAACCAGGAGAGCCGGCGCTTGGCCCTGGTCACGAAGAGCAGCCGCGGCAGGCCCTGGAAGGCCCAGCCGACCAGGAAGTTCCAGACGGCGCCCGCGATGCCGCCGTCGCCCCTGATCCCGTCCCCACGCTCCTCGCCCGCCACGTTCCACAGGGTGTGGGCGAGCGTGGACTCCTCGCGGTGCTTGGCGTAGAGGTGGTCGCGCAGCCCCCGCCAGGGCCCCGACCTGACGTGTTCCGGCGCCGCCGCGACCGTCTTCAGCAGCCAGAGCCCGGGCAGCCGCAGCCGGCCGCCGTCGCAGGCCCGGGTGGTGCGCCTGAGCTGGTCGCCGATCTCGTCGAACAGGTCGGGCGCCTCGGGGCCACCCGACGCGTCAGCGACATAGGCGTGCGGGGTGAGCGGACCGTGCTCGCCGTTCAGCCAGCTGCGCAGGCCGGCGGCGATGTGCCGGTCCCTTGGCCCGGCGAGCAGCACCACGGGCAGCCAGCTGCGCCGCCGCCTCGGCTGCCTGATCAGTTGTTCGAGGGCATCGACGAACTCGCCCATCCCGCGATACGCGGGTAACTCCCGCGCGCCCCCGTCACGATCGGTCATGGCAGCCTCCCCCGCGCCGGCCTCGCGTCGTCGCAGGACACGACGCGAGGCGGCGGACGGAAGTTCCCGATTGCCGGAAATCGGCGGTACCCGGCGGGGGCGGCCGGTCGGCGGGTCAGCGGTCGCGGGTCAGACGGTTCAGCGGGTCAGACGGTCAGCACGATCTTGCCGAACTGCTCGCCGGCCGCCATCCGGGCGAAGCCCTCGCCCGCCCGCTCCAGCGGCAACACCGTGTCGATCACCGGCCGGACGCCCTTGGCCGCGCAGAACGAGGCGAGCGCCGCCAGCTCGTCCCGGCCGCCCATGGTGCTGCCGACCACCCGGAGTTCGAGGAAGAAGATCCGGTTGAGCTCGGCGGACGGCGGCGCCTGGCCCGAGGTGGCGCCCGAGATCACCAGAGTGCCGCCCGCGCGCAGCGACTTGACGGAGTGCGACCAGGTGGCGGCGCCCACGGTCTCCAGCACCGCGTCCACCCGCCGCGGCAGCCGGGCGCCGGCCTCGAACGCCGCCTCGGCGCCCAGGGCCACGGCCCGTTCCCGCTTGGCGGCGTCCCGGCTGGTCACCAGCATCCGCAGCCCGGCCGCCGCGCCGAGCACGATCGCCGCGGTGGCCACCCCGCCGCCCGCGCCCTGCACCAGCACGCTGTCGCCCGGGCGCACCCCGGCGTTGGTGAACAGCATCCGGTAGGCGGTCAGCCAGGCGGTGGGCAGGCAGGCCGCCTCCTCGAAGGAGAGCTCGGCCGGCTTGGGCAGCACGTTCCACCTCGGCACCGCGACGCGCTCGGCGAAGGTGCCCTGGTACTTCTCGCTCAGCAACGAACGGCGCTCGGTCGGCCCGACCCCGTGCCCGGTGGCGCCGATCACCGAGTGGACCAGGACCTCGTTGCCGTCCTCGTCGACACCGGCCGCGTCACAGCCCAGGGTCATCGGCAGCGCCTCGGCGGCGAGCCCGACGCCACGCAGCGACCACAGGTCGTGGTGGTTGAGCGAGGCGGCGCGGACGTGCACGACGGTCCAGTCGGGGTTCGGCACCTCGGGCTCGGGCCGGTCGCCGAGTTCCAGTGCGTTCAGCGGGTGGTCGCGGTCGAAACGTGCGGCATATGCGGCGAACATGGCGCCCACGCTAGTACCGCCCCGCCGCTCCGTTCCAGAACCGGCCCTGGAGTGGGACGATGGAGAGTTCACGGCGAAGAGTCCACGGGGAGCTGTCATGAGCACGGTTTTCATGCGGCGGTTGAGCAGGTGGCAGGCGGAGTCCGAGCGGGAGCACCTCGGCGACCTCTACCTGGCGGCCTGCCAGGAGGCACCGGACCTCTTTCCGCTGGGGCGGGAGGAGTTCATCCGCCAGCTGGTCGACGAGGACAGCGGCGAGCCCGAGTTCGACATGATGGTCGCCAGCGAGCCGGCGCTGGTCGGCTGCGTCTACGGCCATCGCGCCGACCGCGGCAGCCCGTGGTGGGAGGCGTTCGACGGGGTGCCGTCGGAGATCGCCGAACTCACCGCGGCCCGCCAGGTGTTCGTCATCACCACGCTGCTGGTCGCGCCGCACCGCAGGCGCCAGCGGGTCGCCACCAAGCTGCAACGCCAGCTGCTCGCGCGCAGCAGGGCCGGCCTGCACCTCACCCTCCTCGACCCGGGCAACGCCCCGGCGCGGGCCGCCTTCCAGTCCTGGGGCTGGACCAAGGCCGGCCAACTCGCCCCGGCCGACGGCTCACCGCCGCGGGAAGCCTGGACCAGCACCGGCTGACCCTCGCTTCTCAACCGTGCAGCGGCAACCCCTTGGTGGTGCGGTCCACGGCGTTGCGCGGGCCGTAGAGCGCCAACCCGACCAGGTTCAACTTCTCGGCCGGCACGGCCCGCACCGCCGCCCGGTTGTCGACGTCGTTGTCGCTGACGAACATCTCCTCGGTGTACACGGCCACCGCGAGCCCTCGCCCGAACCCCTTCTCCCGCGCCCTGCGCAACCCCTCCGCCGCGGCGGCGTACACCAGCACCGGCTCCCGCAACAACGGCAGATACCCGTTGCCGGACGCGTCCAGGTACGGCTCCCCCATGACCTCGGCGGTGGCGTGCGCGACCCCACTGGCAAGGAACGCGGTCACGTTGAGCTTCTGCCACACGGCGAGATCGTGGCGGACGACGATGGCGATCTTGGTCTCGAAACGCATGCGGCGATTCTCGGGGCGGGGGTACGGGGAATTCTTGAACGCCCGTGCGGAACGGGCGTGGCCGCCCTACCCGTCCCGGCCACAGGCCGGGTGACGACCGCGGTCGGGGCCCACGGGGCCAAGCCCCTGGGCTTCGCCCCGGACCCGAACGACCGAGGCCAAGCCTCGGGCACAGACCACCGGAGCCAAGCCTCGGGCACGGCCGCCAGGCCAGCCCCTGCACCCGGGGCGCCCGACCACCGGGCCAGTTCCTGGCCTCGGGCCACCGGCGCGAAGCGCCAGGCCCGGCCACCAGGCCGGAGGCCTGCGGGCCAAGGCCCGAACCCGGGCCACCAGCGCGCAGCGCCGCGCTCGGCCACCGGGCCAAGGCCCCGAAGAAGCGCGGACATGGTCCACCAACGCGAAGCGCCGCGCTCGGCCGCAAGGCCAAGGCCCTGCAGGGCATGGCCCCGGACGCGGACCACCGGGGCCAAGCCTCGGGCACGGCCGCCAGGCCAGCCCCCGCACCCGGGGCGCCCGACCACCGGGCCAGTTCCTGGCCTCGGGCCACCGGCGCGAAGCGCCAGGCCCGGCCACCAGGCCGGAGGCCTGCGGGCCAAGGCCCGAACCCGGGCCACCGGGGCCAAGCGCCGGGCACGGCCACCAGACCGGGGCCCTCCAGGCCAAAGCCCAAACCCGGGCCACCGGGCCGAGCCCCCGTCCCGGCCGGCAGACCGGCGTGGCCACGGGACAGGACACGGCGCCCGGCCGAACTCCTCACCCGTCCCGGCCGCGGGCGGGGGACCGTGCCTCGGTCACGTGCCAACTCACGGATGTGGGCGGGGCCTTCGGGGCGGAGCCCCGAGCCCGGCCGCCAGGCCAGGCGCGGCACGCCGCGGGGCAGCCGGGGCGGAGCCCCGGGGCCGGTTCGCGGAGGCTGGCGCCTCCGGGGTGGCCCGCCGGCCAGGCAGACTGGTGGGGTGGTGAGCGGCAGCGACTGGGCGGAGTACTGGCGGGACGCGCAGCGGCCCGTGGAGGCGATGCGGGCGCACTTCACGCGGCACGTGTTCCACCGGCACAGCCACGACGCCTACTCGTTCGCCGTCACCGAGAGCGGCGCGCAGCGGTTCACGTGCCGGGGGGCCGGGCACACCAGTGCCGCCGGGATGGTGATGGCGTTCAATCCGGACGATCCGCACGACGGGCAGTCCGCTTTCGAGTCGGGGTTCACCTACCGGATCGTCCACATCGGCGCCCAGGTCGTGCGAGACGTGCTGGCCGATGCCGCGGGTGACGCGGCCGGGCGGTCCGGGCTGCCGTTGTTCGACCAGCCGGTGCGTGCGGATCCGGTGCTGGCGCTCGCGTTGGCGCGGCTGCACCGCACCCTGGTGGCGGGCCAGGGCCGGCCCGCCACCACCCTGGCGCGCGAGGAGCGGCTCAGCGCCGCCGTGTTGGCCGTCGGGTGCCGCGGCGCCACCCGGGCGCCGCGGCCCGCGCCGCCCGC
>NZ_BAAGPR010000145.1:0-15832 GCF_054783955.1 Streptomyces mayteni
CGGCGGCCGGCTCCGCCCGCGATCCGGCGCCCGACGGCGCCGACGGCCGACGCCACCGAGCGCCGCCAACCGCCCGCAGGCGCTGAGGCAACTGCCGGTCCCTGCCCGGCGGTAGCCGGCCGCGAGGCGGCACCGGCGAGTGACCTGCGGTCAGCGCTCGGCGCCACATCGCCAAGGGGAACATGGCCGCTGCCCACCGCCGCCCACCGCGAAGCGGCGGCAGCAGCGACGCTCGGCGCCGCACCTGCCGTCGGCTCCACAGGAACCGACGCGCCGCACCCGGCCGCGGCCCGCCGCGAAGCGGCACCGGCGAGGACGTCCGCAAGTGACCGGCCATCGGCACCCAGCGCCACATCGCCAAGGGGAACATGGCCGCTGCCCACCGCCGCCCGCCACGAAGCGGCGGTAGCAGCGGCGCTCGGCGCCGCATCGCCGAGGGGAACGTCACCACCGTCGACCGCGGCCCGCCGCGGAGCGGCACCCGTGGCACGGGCACCCGCAAGTGACTGGTCGTCGGCGCCCGGCGCCGCATCGCCCACCGGAACCGACGCGCCCACGGCGCCGCCGGCGGCGGACGCCGGACCAGCCGGCGACTCCGCAGAAACGGACGCCCCACGCCCGGCCGTAGCCGGCCGCGGAGCGGCACCGGTGGCACGGGTGTCCACGAGTGACGGGCGGCCGGTGTCCACGGAAACCCCACCACGGCCGACCACGGCCCGCCGCGAAGCGGCGCCGGCAGCGGCACCGGCCGGCGGCTTCGTGGGAGTCGACGCGTCGCGTTCGGCCGCGACCGGCCGCGGAGCGGCGGTAGCGCGTGACCGGCCGTCGGCGGTCCGGGCCTCGCCGCCCAGGGGGGCGTCGCCGGCCAATGGCCGGCCCCGTGGTCGGCCGTCGTGGGCGGGGTGTGGTCCCCGCGTCGTGGCCCCGTCGTCAGCCGTCATCCCTGGCCCCTCCTCCGGCCCCGCGCCCGCGGTCCGGCGGCCGGCCGTGGGCTACTGCTCGTCCTGGCCGGCGGCCAGCACGTGGACGGCGGCGGCGAAGACGTCGCCGCGTACGTTGTAGTTGGTGAACATATCCATCGAGGCGCAGGCCGGTGCCATCAGGACGGTGTCTCCGGGACGGGCCAGCCGGGTCGCTTCGTGGACCGCCGCCGCCATCGCCCCAGTGTCCGTGCGATCGAGGTCCACGACCGGCACATCCGGGGCGTGTCGCGTCAACGCCTCGGCGATCAGGCCGCGATCGGCCCCGATCAGCACCACGCCCCGCAGCCGGCCGGCGGCGGTGGCGACCAGGTCGTCGAAGGTGGCGCCCTTGGCGAGGCCACCGGCGATCCAGACGACCGGGTCGTAGGCCGCCAGCGAGGCCGCCGCGGCGTGCGGGTTGGTGGCCTTGGAGTCGTCGACGTAGGTGACGCCGCCGACCTCGGCGACCCGCTCGACCCGGTGCGGGTCGGGCCGGAAGGCCCGCAGGCCGTCCCGCACGGCGTGCGGCGGCACGCCGTAGGCGCGGGCCAGCGCGGCGGCGGCCAGCGCGTTGGCGATGTTGTGCGGGGCCGGCGGGTCGACGTCGGTGATCTCGGCGAGCTCCTGGGCCTGCTCGCGGCGGTCCGGCACGAAGGCCCGGTCGGCCAGGATGCCGTCCACCACGCCGAGTTGGGAGAGCCCGGGGGTGCCGAGCGTGAAGCCGACGGCCCGGCAGCCGTCCACGACGTCGGCCTCGCGGACCAGCGCCTCGGTGGCCGGGTCGGCCGCGTTGTAGACGCAGGCGACCTCGTTGCCCTCGTAGACGCGGCCCTTGGCGGCCGCGTAGGCCGCCATCGAGCCGTGCCAGTCCAGGTGGTCGGGGGCCAGGTTGAGCACGGCGCCCGAGTGCGGCCGGACCGAGGGGGCCCAGTGCAGCTGGTAGCTGGAGAGTTCGACGGCGAGCACGTCGTACGGCGGGTCGGCGAGCACCGCGTCGATGATCGGGTCGCCGATGTTGCCCACGGCGGCCGTGCGCAGGCCCGCCGCCGCCAGAACGGCGGCGAGCATGCGCACGGTGGTGGTCTTGCCGTTGGTGCCGGTGACGGCCAGCCACGGCGCGGGCTTCGCGCCGTTCAGACCCCGCAGCCGCCAGGCGATCTCGACGTCGCCGACGACCTCCACGCTGTTCGCCGCCGCAGCGGCGAACAGCGGGCTGTCGGGGCGCCAGCCGGGCGAGGTGACCACCAGCTCCGTGCCCTTGGGCAGGGTGGCACCGTCGCCGAGGCGGGTCTCCACGCCGGCGGCGGCGAGCTCGGCCGCGGTGGCCCGCTGCCGTTCCCCGTCGCCGCCGTCGACGACCGTGACCTCGGCGCCGAGGCCGGCCAGGGCGCGGGCGGCGCTCTCGCCGCTCACGCCGAGGCCGGCGACGGTGATCCTGCGCCCGGCGAAGCCTGCTCGCCCGGAAGTGACTGTCACCAGCCGGCCACCCAACTGCCGTAGAAGACGCCGATACCGAAGATCACGCACATGCCCTGGATGATCCAGAACCTGACCACCACCAGCACCTCGCTCCAGCCCTTGAGCTCGAAGTGGTGCTGGAGCGGCGCCATCTTGAAGACCCGGCGCCCGGTGAGCCGGAAGGATCCGACCTGGATCACCACCGACATGGTGATGAGCACGAACAGGCCGCCGAGGAGGGCGAGCAGCAGTTCGGTGCGGGAGACGATGGCCAGGCCGGCGAGCGCGCCGCCGATGGCCAGCGAGCCGGTGTCGCCCATGAAGATCTTGGCCGGCGACGTGTTCCACCAGAGGAAGCCGAAGAGCGCGCCCATCAGGGCCGCCGCGACCACCGCGGTGTCCAGCGGGTCGCGTACCTCGTAGCAGGAGGCGCCGGCGGTGAGGATGTTGGCGCAGGACTGGCCGTACTGCCAGACGCCGATGAAGACGTAGGCGCCGAAGACCATCACCGAGGCGCCGGTGGCGAGGCCGTCGAGGCCGTCGGTGAGGTTCACGCCGTTGGACATGGCGAGCACCATGAACAGCGCCCACAGCACGAAGAGCACCGGGCCGATGGACCAGCTGAAGTCCTGGACGAACGACAGGTGGGTGGAGGCCGGGGTCAGGTCGCGGGAGTCGGCGAAGTTCAGCGAGAGGATCGCGAACGCGACGCCCACGATGAACTGGCCGAGCATCTTGGCGCCGGCCCGCAGGCCGAGGCTGCGCCGCCTGACGATCTTGATGTAGTCGTCGAGGAAGCCGACCAGGCCCATCCCGGCGAACAGGAAGAGCACCAACAGGGCGGAGATGCTTGGCTCTTCGCTCGTGATGACCTTGGTGAGCACATAGGCGACCAGGGTGGCCAGGATGAACGCGATGCCACCCATGGTCGGGGTGCCGCGCTTGCTCTGGTGCTCGCGCGGGCCGTCGTCCCGGATGTACTGGCCGTATCCCTTGCGGGCCAGCAGCTTGATCAGCAGCGGGGTGCCGACCAGGGTGAGGAAGAGTCCGATGGCGCCGGAGAAGAGGATCTGCCTCATCGGGCGGCGACCTCGCCATCGGCGTCGCCCGCCAGCAGCTGGGCGGCGACCTGCTCCAGGCCCACCGACCTGGACGCCTTCACCAGCACCACATCTCCCGGTCGCAGCTCTCCGCGCAGCAGCTCGACGGCTGCCCGAGCGTCGGACACGTGCACCGACTCCTCACCCCACGAACCCTCGTTCTTGGCGCCCATGTCCATCCAGACGGCTTCCTGACCGCCCACGGACACAAGCTTGTTGACGTTGAGTCGAACGGCCAGCCGTCCGACAGCGTCGTGCTCGGCGAACGTCTCGTCCCCGAGCTCGGCCATCCGGCCGAGCACCGCCCAGGTGCGTCCCCCTTCCGCCCTGGCGGCCTCGCCCATGGCGGCGAGTGCGCGCAGCGCCGCGCGCATGGAGTCGGGGTTCGCGTTGTAGGCGTCGTTGACGATGGTCACGCCGTCCGCTCGCTCGGTGACCTCCATCCGCCACTTCGAGAGCGGGTCCGCGGCGGCGAGTGTTTCAGCGATCGCCTCCGCGGACATGCCTACCTCATGCGCAACAGCCGCAGCGGCAAGCGCGTTCGACACATGGTGCTCACCGTACAACCGCATGGTCACATCGGCGCACCCGGTGGGGGTGGTCAGGCGGAAGCTCGGCCTGCCCTGGGCCGTGAGGCGGATGTGCTCGGCGCGGATCGAGGCTTCCTCGGATTCGCCGAAGAACACGATCTTGGCGCTGGTGCGCGCGGCCATGGCCCGCACCAGTGGATCGTCGGCGTTCAGGATGGCCACGCCGCCCTCGGCGGCCGGCGGCAGGGCCTCGACGAGTTCGCCCTTTGCCTGTGCGATGGCCTCCCGCCCGCCGAACTCGCCGATGTGCGCGGTGCCCACGTTGAGCACCAGGCCGACGCGGGGTGGGGTCAGCTCGGTGAGATGGCGGATGTGACCGATGCCTCTGGCACCCATCTCGAGCACCAGATAGCGGGTGGCCTCCTCGGTTCGCAGGGCGGTGAGCGGCAGGCCGATCTCGTTGTTGAACGAGCCCGGGGTGAAGACGGTGGGGCCGACGCGCGTGAGGACCTGGGCGACCAGGTCCTTGGTGCTGGTCTTGCCGGCGGAGCCGGTCAGCGCGACGACGGTGGGATCGAGAGCGCGGACGGTGTGTCTCGCGAGCTCGCTGAGTGCGGCGACCACGTCGTCGACGACGACCGCGGGCACGCCGACGGGGCGGCTGGCGAGCACGACGGCGGCGCCGGCGGCGGTGGCCGCGGCGGCGAAGTCGTGGCCGTCCACGCGTTCCCCTGGGAGGGCGGCGAAGAGGGATCCGGGCTCGACCAGCCGGGAGTCGATGACCGCCGGCCCCGTGATGAGGGGTGGCGACTCCGGTATGTCATGCGGTTCTCCCCGCACGACGTGGATGAGCTCGGCAACGGAAAGGGGGATCACTGCAACGGGCCTCGCCTGGCGTTGGGGCTGGGGTGGGGCGAGCGGCGGCGCTCGATGGCGGCGCGCAGCTCCTGTCGATCGTCGAAGGGCCGGATGACTCCGGCGATGTCCTGCCCGCGCTCGTGTCCCTTGCCGGCCACCAGGACGACGTCGCCTGCCTCGGCGCGCGCCACGGCCGCCTCGATGGCGGCCGCCCTGTCCTCCTCGACGAGCACGGTGCCGCGCTCGTGAGCGGGCACCTCGGCGGCGCCGGCCAGCATGGCGGCCAGGATGGCCAGGGGGTCCTCGGAGCGCGGGTTGTCCGAGGTGAGCACGGCGGTGTCGGCGAGCCTGGCCAGCGCGGCGCCCATCCGCTGCCGCTTGTGCGGGTCGCGGTCGCCGCCGCAGCCGAGCACGGCGTGCAGCCGGCCCTCGGTGACCTTGCGCAGGGCGTGCAGCACCGACTCGACGGCGTCCGGCTTGTGGGCGTAGTCGACCACGGCCAGGTAGGGCTGGCCGGCGTCCACCCGCTCCAGGCGGCCCGGCACGCCGGGCACGGCGCCGATGCCGTCCGCGGCGGTCCCCGGGTCCGCGCCGGCCACGGCGAGCGCGACGATGGCGGCCAGCGCGTTGGAGACGTTGAAGGGTCCTGGCAGCGGGGCCACGGCGCGCACCCGGGCGCCGGTGGGGCCGACGGCGGTGAAGGTCGAGCCGAGCGGGCCGAGTTCGACGCCCTCGGCGCGCCAGTCGGCGTCGGGGTGCCCCTCGGCTGAGTAGGTGGTGACGGCGACGCCGGCGTCGGCGGCCAGCCGGCGGCCGTACTCGTCGTCCAGGTTGACCACCGCGGCGCGGGCCCGGCCGGTGGTGAACAGCTGGGCCTTGCTCTGGAAGTAGTCCTCCATGTCCTGGTGGAAGTCCAGGTGTTCGGGACTCAGGTTGGTGAACACCGCCACGTCGAACACGCAGCCGTCGACCCGGCCCATCACGAGGGCGTGGCTGGAGACCTCCATGGCGACCGAGCCGACGCCGCGTTCGCGCATCACGGCGAACAGCGCCTGGAGGTCGGTGGCCTCGGGGGTGGTGTGGGTGGACTTCAGCGCCTCGTCGCCGATCCGGGTCTCCACGGTGCCGATCAGCCCGGTGGCGGCGCCGTCGGTGGGCCCGCCCTTGCCGAAGGCCGCGCGCAGCCCGCCCTCGATCAGATAGGCGGTGGTGGTCTTGCCCGAGGTGCCGGTGACGCCGATCTGGAGCAGGTCGCGGCCCGGGTCGTCGTAGACGGCCACGGCCAGGGCGCCCATCCGGGCGCGCGGGTCGGGCACGGTCAGCACCGGGAGCCCGGTGGCGGCGGCGCGCTGGGTGCCTGAGGGGTCGGTGAGCACGGCGAGGGCGCCGTTGCTCGCGGCCTGGGCGACGAAGTCGGCGCCGTGGAAGCGGGCGCCGGCGAACGCCACGTAGACGTCGCCGGGGCGGACGGCACGCGAGTCGTGGGTGATGCCGGTGACCACGGCCGGCGTGGCCTCGGCCCCGCCGGCGGCCGGCGCCGGGGGTTCGACGCCCAGCAGTTCGGCCAGCTCCGCCAGGGACACCGGCCTGGTGTGTGCCGGGCGCGGTGCCGCGAGAGTGTGATCAGCGTGGGGCACGGCGGTGAGCGTACCCGTCGGGGTGGGGGTCGAGCTAAACGAGGTGGACCCGTCGGTGATGGTTCTCACGTAGCTGTGCTCCGCTCGTTCGGGTGATTCGGCAGGGCCTCGCGGCGGCAGTGCGACGGCCTTGCCACGGTTTTCCGGCTGGTCAGCCGGCTGGTCGGGCGACTGGTCAGGCCCCGGGGTCGAAGGTCACCGGCAGGCCGGCGAACTCCTCGCCGGTGGGCGGCACCCGCAGGGCCGACAGAGTGAACCGCATGACCTCGTTGAAGACGGGGCCGCAGACCTCGCTGCCGGTGTAGGGGCCGTCCGTCGGGTTCTGGACGGCGCAGTAGACGGTGACGCGGGGGTCGTCGGCGGGGGCGAAGCCGGCGAAGGACGAGGTGTAGCCGCTGTAGCGGCCCGTCTCGGGGTCCACGCGGTTGGAGGTGCCGGTCTTGCCTGCGACCCGGTAGCCGGGGATGCGGGCGGCCTGCCCGGTGCCCTCCGGGGAGGCGACGACGGTCTCCAGCATCTCGGTGAGCTGGGCCGCGGTCTCCTCGCTGACGACCCGGCTGCGCTCGGGGTCGGGGGCCGCCTCGTAGTCGCCTTCGGGCCCCGTGGTGCCGCGCACCAGACGCGGGGTGATCCGCTCGCCGCCGTTGGCGATGGTGGAGTAGACGGAGGCGGCCTGCACGGCGTTGACGGAGAGGCCCTGCCCGAACGGGATCGTGTACTGCTGGGAGGCGTCCCAGTCGCCCGGTCCCGCCACGATGCCGGGGGTCTCGCCTGGGAAGCCGAGCCCGGTGGGCTGGCCGAAGCCGAAGGCGGTCAGGTAGCTGTGCAGGACCTCGTTGGCCTCGGGCTGGGTCTCGCCCAGCTGCTCGGCGGCGAGGATGGTGCCGATGTTGCTCGACTTGGCGAGCACCCCGGCCAGCGTCAGGTACCAGGTCTCGTGCTCGATGTTGTCGCCGAAGCTGCGGTCGGCGCGGGGCAGCCGGTTGGGCACCGTGACATGGGTGTCGATGGCGGCGGCGCCCTCCTCGAGGACGGCGGCCATGGTGACGAGCTTGCTGGTGGAGCCCGGCTCGTAGGCGTCCTCGACGGCTGGGTTGCGCAGTCGGCCGGCGCTGGCCGAGCCGATGTCGTTGGGGTCGTAGCCGGGGGCGCTCGCCATGGCGAGGAGCTCGCCGGTGACGGTGTCCTGGACGATCACGTAGCCGCTGTTCGCCTGGGACTCCTCGACCTGTTCCGCGATGGCGCGCTGGGCGGCCCACTGGATGTCCCGGTCCAGGGTGAGCTCCATGTCGGTGCCCGGCACGGCCGGGTCCTCGCTGCCGCCCGCGGTGGGCACCCGGCGGCCGGCCGACTGGGCGTAGGTGATGCTGCCGGCCTCGCCGGTCAGCTCGGCGTCGAGTTCGGCCTCGAGGCCGCCGCCGCCCACCCCCTCGCCGTTGACGAAGCCGAGCACGGCGGCGGCGAGGTCGCCGTTGGGGTAGACGCGCTTGGGGTTCTCCTCGTAGAAGACGCCGGAGAGCACCTGGTCGCCGGTGCCCTTGTCGACCTGTTCCGCGAGGTTGTTGCGCAGGTCGCGGATCTGGCTCCAGACCTGCGGGGTCTGTTGGCGGGCGAGCAGCGCGTACCGCTCGTCCCCATCGTCGAGCAGGTCGACGAGGTCGGCCTCGTCGCGGCCGAGGATCGGGGCGAGGAGGGCGGCGGCCTGTTCCGGGGCGTCGGCGACCTCGGTGGCCTCCTCGGTGAACATCGAGGGGTCGGCGGTGATGTCGTAGGCGTCGACCGTGGTCGCCAGGGCGTTGCCGTTGCGGTCGGTGATGTCGCCCCGCTGGGGGGCGAGCGGCACGGTGACGATGCGGTTGCGGGAGGCCTCCTCGGCGTAGGAGGCCGCGCCCATCGCCTGGACCTGCACGAGGCGGCCGCCGAAGACGAGCATCACCAGGGTGAGCCCGATGCCGACGAACCGCAGCCTGGGGCGGGGGCTGCCGAGCCGCAGCGAGCCGGCGTCCCGCCGGGCCTTGGGCGTCCTTGCTCCACTGCTCACGGCCGCTCCGATCCGTTGCTCTCGGCGGTGCCCCGCTCGGTCGGGGTCCGGTGGGCGGCCCGGGAGGCCGGGTCGGCCGGCGGGCCGCTTGGCATGGCGCCGCGGCCGGACGACGGCCGGTCGGCTTCGTGGGCGGCCGGCGCGGCCTCCGCGTTCCTGGCGTCGTCCTCGTCGTCGGGGTTCCCGGCCGGCGCGGACCTGGCGGTGGCCCCTTCCGCGTCGGACGTCGGCTCGGGCGCCGGCGTCGGGTCCGTCTCGCCGAGCAGGGAGCCGTCGGGGGCGAGGAAGGCGGGCGGGCCGCCGGGGACCATCCCGAGCTCGCGGGCGCGCTCGGCGAGCGCGTCGGGCGCCGAGTAGCCGTCCACCTCGGCCTGGAGTTCCTGCTGCTGATCCGTCAGCTCCTGGGTCTCCCGGCGCAGCTCGCTCAGCTCGAACGAGCCCTCGTTGAGCGAGGCGTTCAGGAACAGCAGCCCCAGCATGCCCGAGCCGAGCAGCAGTACCACCAGGAGCACGAACGGGGTTCTGGCGGCCGTCGTCGAGCCCTTGGGGACCAGTCCTGCCAGCCGACCTAGACGCTGCTGCGGGCCCATCTCAGGTCGCCTCCCTGATCCGTTCCGCCGCGCGCAGCCGGGCCGGCGCGGCGCGCTTGTTCTCGGCGAGCTCCGCCTCGTCCGGCTGTTCCGCGCCGCGGGTCAGCAGCCGCAGCCTGGGCTGGTACTGCTCGGGCACCACCGGCAGCCCCGGGGGCGCGGTGTTCTCGGCGCCCTGGCCGAGTACCCGCTTGACCAGGCGGTCCTCGAGCGAGTGGTAGGAGAGCACGGCGATCCGGCCGCCGACGGCCAGCGCCTCGACCGCGGCCGGCAGGGCGCGCTCCAGGACGGCGAGTTCGCCGTTGACCTCGATCCGCAGGGCCTGGAAGGTGCGCTTGGCCGGGTTGCCGCCGGTGCGCATCGCGGCCTGGGGCAGCGCCTGGCGGATCAGCGCGACCAGTTGGGCGCTGCCGGTGATGGGGGCGCGGGCCCGCTCGCGGACCACCGCGTCGACGATCCGGCGCGCGAACCGCTCCTCGCCGTAGATCCGCAGCACCCGGACGAGCTCGCCCGGCGGGTAGGTGTTGAGGACGTCGGCGGCGCTCGGCCCGGTGGACTGGTCCATCCGCATGTCGAGCGGGGCGTCCTGGGCGTAGGCGAAGCCGCGGTCGGCCTCGTCGAGCTGCATCGAGGAGACGCCGAGGTCGAAGAGCACGCCCGCGACCCGGAGGATGTCCAAGCGGGCCAGCGCGGCGGGGAGTTCGTCGTAGACGGCGTGCACCAGGGTGGCCCGGTCGCCGAAGCGGGCCAGCCGCTCGCCGGCGAGGGCGAGCGCGGCCGGGTCGCGGTCGAGGGCGACCAGCCGGCTGTCGGGGAAGGTGTCGAGCAGCGCCTCGCTGTGGCCGCCGAGGCCCAGGGTGCAGTCCACCACGACGGCCCCCGGCCGGTCGCGCAGCGCGGGGGCGAGGAGGTCGAGACAGCGCCGGAGCATGACGGGGCGGTGCCGGGCCTCCGGCGGCCGGTCGTTGCTGGTCGTCATGTGCCTTCCGGGGGAGGTGGGAGGGAGAGGCGGTGACGGGCGAAGACGGCGGCCTACGGAATCACGCACACGCCTCCCAGTGCGCGTCACCCTAGCCCACCTGTTTCCACGATCTATCACTGAGGTTGATCGGACGCCGCGTTTCGGCGCGGGCCTGTGAGCCGAGTCACCTTCCTGGGCGAGACGACCCCCAGGTACTCGTATTAACGTCCCAGATATGCCTCATACGGTCACAGACGAACTGGTCAGCGCCAATGCCCGTTACGCCGATCGGTTCTCCGATCCCGGCATGGACGCCAGGCCCGTACGCAGGGTGGCGATCGTCGCCTGCATGGACGCCCGCCTGGACCTACACTCCGCCCTCGGCCTGAGCCTGGGCGACTGCCACACCATCCGCAACGCCGGTGGGGTGGTCACCGACGACATCATCCGCTCACTGACGATCAGCCAGCGCAAGCTCGGCACCCGTTCCGTGGTGCTCATCCACCACACCGGCTGCGGCCTGCTCAGCCTGACCGAGGACTTCAGGCACGAGCTGGAGCACGAGGTCGGGCAGCGACCCGGCTGGGCGGTGGAGTCGTTCACCGATCTGGATCAGGACGTTCGCCAGTCCATGGCGCGCGTGCGGACCTCGCCTTTCCTGCCGCACACTGACGATGTACGCGGCTTCGTGTTCGATGTGACGACGGGTCTGCTGCGGGAGGTGGATCCGGCCAGCCCCGCGGCGGCGACGTGACGAGCGGCCGTCGTAGTGTGAAGAATGCTGGGCGGAAGGAAACCGCCCGGCGCGATTCGGATGTCCGGGTAATCGGTATGGCCCGGTCGCACTTCGAGCCGGGCCCTGGATGAGTTAAAGGGCCGAGGAGGGCCGGGTGACGACCTATGAGGAGCAGACCAAGCTCACCGATCTGAGCGCCACGGCGGAGCAGGTGCGCCACGCCGTGGAGAGCGTGATCGAGGGCAAGCCGGAGGTCGTCCGGCTCTCGCTGACGGTGCTGCTCGCCGGAGGACACCTGCTCCTCGAGGACGTCCCGGGTGTCGGAAAGACGATGCTCGCCAAGGCGCTCGCGAAGTCGATCGACTGTTCGGTGCAGCGGGTCCAGTTCACGCCGGACCTGCTGCCCACCGACATCACCGGGGTCAGCGTCTACGACCAGCAGCGCAACGAGTTCGAGTTCAAGCCGGGCGCCATCTTCGCCCAGATCGTGATCGGCGACGAGATCAACCGGGCCTCGCCCAAGACCCAGTCGGCGCTCCTCGAGTCCATGGAGGAACGCCAGGTCACGGCGGACGGGCGGACCTACGAGCTGCCGAACCCCTTCATGGTGATCGCCACCCAGAACCCGGTGGAGATGGAGGGCACCTACCCGCTGCCCGAGGCGCAGCGCGACCGGTTCATGGCCCGGGTGTCGATGGGCTACCCGAGCCCGGAGGCCGAGATGCGGATGCTGGCCTCGCACGGCGGGGCCTCCCCGCTCGACGCGCTGCGGCCGGCGGCGCACGCGCACGACGTGCTGCGGCTGATCGACGCGGTGCGCGAGGTGCACGTGGCCGATCCGGTGCGGCGGTACGCGGTTGACCTGGCCGCCGCCACCAGGACCCACCCCGAGCTGCGGCTCGGCGCCTCGCCGCGCGCCACCCTGCACCTGCTGCGGGCCGCCAAGGCGGCGGCCGCGCTGGCCGGCCGGAACTTCGTGCTCCCCGACGACATCCAGCGGCTGGCGGTGCCGGTGCTCGCGCACCGGCTGCTGCCCACCGCGCACGCCCAGTTGAACCGCCACAGCACCGAGCAGTTCGTCACCGACATCGTGCGCGGCACACCCGTGCCCGACCCGTACGCCGCCCAGCCCCAGCGGGGCTTCTGATGTCGCACCCCCATCCCGCCGGGACGGGCGGGGGCGCGGGTGAGGACGACCGGGGCCCGCTGCGGGCCGCGTTCGGCGGGCTGACCACCAGGGGCCGCTCGTTCCTGGCCGCGGGCGGCGCCGCCGGCGTGTGCGCGTACGTGCTCGGCCAGCCCGACCTGCTGCGGGTCGGCGCGCTGCTGGCCGCGCTTCCGCTGCTCTGCGTGCTGGTGCTGCACGGCACGCGCAGCCGGGTGACGGCGGCGCGCAGCGTGACGCCGGCCCGGGTGTCGGCGGGCGACGAGACCCGGGTGCACCTGCGGGTCGACAACGTGGCGCGGATCCCCAGCGGGCTGCTGATGCTCCAGGACCGGGTGCCCTACGTGCTGGGGCCGCGCCCCCGGTTCATGCTGGACCGGATCGAGCCCGGCGGCCGGCGCGAGGTGACGTACCGGGTCCGCTCCGAGCAGCGTGGCCGGTATCCGCTCGGGCCGCTCCAGCTGCGGCTGGCCGACCCGTTCGGGATGGTGGAGCTGAGCAGGTCGTTCACGTCGTTCGACACGATGACGGTGCTGCCGAGGATCGAGCCGCTGCCGCCGGTGCGGCTCGGCGGGGACGCCAACGGGCACGGCGAGGGCCGGCAGCGCGCGCTGGCGATCTCCGGGGACGACGACATCATCCCCCGCGACTACCGGCACGGCGACGACCTGCGGCGGGTGCACTGGCGGTCGACGGCGCACCGCGGCTCGCTGATGGTGCGTCGGGAGGAGCAGCCGCTCAAGGCGCGCTGCACGGTGCTGCTCGACACCCGGCGGACGGCCTACGTGTCGTCGGGCCCCGACTCGGCGTTCGAGCGGGCGGTGTCAGGCGCCGCCTCCGCGGCGTTCCACCTGATGGCGCAGGGCTACGAGGTACGTCTGGTGACGGACGCCGGGCTGCTCGTGCCAGGTCCCGAGGGTCAGGCCGGGGACACCACCGAGCTGACCGCGCTGATCATGGAGACGCTCGCGGTGATCGGCCACTCGGCCGGCACCTCGTTCTCCGACGCGCGGGCGGCGCTGCGGGCGACCGACTCCGGGCTGCTGCTCGGCTTCCTCGGCACGGTGAGCGAGGAGGACGCCGCGGAGCTCGACGGGCTGCGGCAGCGGGCGAACGGCGCCGTCGGGTTCGTGGCGTCGGGTCAGCTGCCGCCCGAGGCGGAGACCGCGCGGCTGCGGGCGCTCACCCTCGCGGGCTGGGCGGCGCTGCCGCTGGTGCCCGGGGTGCCGCTCGGCCAGTCCTGGCAGCAGGCGGCGCTGGAGTTGGCGGCCCGGGACGTGGGGGCGCGATGAGCGGACGTGCGGGGAGCCGGAGGAGGAGCGGGGAGCCGGTCGGATGAATGGGCTGATAGACGGCAGGATCCGGATCGCCTGCGCCGCCTGGCTGGCGACCGTGGCGGCGGCGAGCGCGCTGCTGCCACTGGTGGACGGCGCGGACTGGATGCTCCAGGCGGCCGTCCTGTTGGGCGCGCAGACCCTGGTGGGCCTGGCGTTGCGCTGGCGCGGGCTGCACCCGGCGATCACGGTCGGGGCGCAGACCGCCACGTCCCTGGTGCTGCTGACCGTGGTCATGGCGCCTGACTACGCGACGTTCGGGCTGCTGCCCGGGCCGCAGGTGTTCGAACAGTTCGGGCTGCTGCTGCGGGACGGCGCCGAGGACATCGGCCACTACGTGGCGCCGGCGCCGGCCACCGAGGGCATCCGGATGATGGTGTTCGGCGGCGTGCTGCTGATCGGGCTGCTGGTCGACGTGCTGGCCGTGACGGCCCGCAGCGCCGCCTCGGCCGGGCTGCCGCTGCTCGCGCTGTACTCGGTGGCGGCCGGCGTGGCCCAGGAGGGGCCCGGCTGGCCCTACTTCCTGCTCGCGGCCGCCGGCTACCTGGTGCTGCTGCTCGCCGAGGGCCGGGACCGGCTCACCCGGTGGGGCAGGTTCTTCGCCGGGCACGGCCCGGCCCAGGGCGTGCCGGCCGAGCCACGCGCCGTGACGATGGGCCCGCGCGCCCGCACCGGGCGCCGGATCGGCGTGCTGACGCTGGGCGTGGCGGTGCTCGCGCCGGCCGCACTGCCGTCGCTCGGCGAGGGGCTGCTCGACCTCGACGGCAGCGGGGGCGCGGGACGGAGCAACGCGGGTGACGTCATCTCGGTCAACCCGGTGGTGGCGCTCCAGGACCAGCTGAACCAGCAGCAGGACCGCGCGGTGCTGAGCTACCGCACGACCAGCGCCGAGCCGTCGGAGATGTATCTGCGGCTGATCGCGCTCGACGAGTTCACCGGCCAGGAGTGGCGCTCCTCGCGCTGGTACGAGAACCAGACGCCCGAGGCGCCCTGGCCGGTGACGGGCCTCTCGGACGAGGTGGCCACGACGTCGGTCACCACGACGGTCGAGGTCGCCGACTACTACGCGCAGAACTCGTTGCCCGTGCCGTACCCGGCGACCTCGGTGACCGTCGAGGGCAACTGGCTGTTCGACCGCGGCACCCAGACGCTGGTGACCAACCAGCAGGGGCGTACCAGCGCCGGCAGCACCTACGAGATCGAGCACCTGCTGGTGCGGCCGACCGCCGACCAGCTGGCCCAGGCCCCGGAGCCCTCGCAGGAGTTGACGGACTACTACACCCGGGTGCCGGACAACCTGCCGCAGGAGGTGGCGGCGACGGCGCTCAGCGTCACGTCGAGCGCCACCACCGACTTCGACCGCGCGGTGGCCCTCCAGGACTGGTTCACCAGGGACGGCGGCTTCCGCTACGACACCTCGGTCGCCTCGGGCAACGGCACCCAGGCCATCGTGAACTTCCTCCAGCAACGCGAGGGGTTCTGCGTCCACTTCGCCTTCACCATGGCCGCGATGGCCCGCACGCTCGGCATCCCGGCACAGGTGGCCGTGGGCTTCACGCCCGGCACCCGGCAGCCGGGCGGCGCGTACGAGGTGGGCGTGCACAACGCGCACGCCTGGCCCGAGCTCTACTTCCAGGGCGTCGGCTGGGTGCGGTTCGAGCCCACGCCCGGCCAGGGCAACGCCCCCTCCTACACCCGGCCGGAGGAGAGCGCGCCCAGCGAGGAGAACCCGGAGGAGGAGCAGGAGGAGGCCGCGCCGGTCACCCCCTCGCCGACCGAGGGCCCGACCCCGACCGACCCGTGCCAGCGGGACGGCAACGCGGCCGGCTGCCAGGACCAGCAGCAGACGCCGGAGAGCGACCGCCGCGAGGCGGGCGTGCCGATCTGGCCGATCCTCTGGGGCGGCGGCGGGCTGCTGCTCCTGCTGCTGGTCGTGGCCCCATCGCTGTGGCGCTCCCGCGGCAGGGCGCGGCGGCTCAGGGACGGCCACCACGGGCCGCTGCCGGCCTGGCGGGAACTCCTCGACAGCGCCTGGGACTTCGGCATCACGCCGCTGGCGTACGAGACGCCGCGGCAGGCGGCGGAGCGGATCGTCAGGGTCGCCGAGCTGCCGGCGGAGCCGGCGGCGGCGGTGCGGCGGGTGGCGGCCGCGGTGGAGCGGACGATGGACGCGCCGGCCGCGCCGGCCGCGCCGGAGGCGCGGGTCGCACCGGAGGCGGCGGACGCGCTGGCCGCGCTCGCCGGCCTGCGGGGCACGGCGGGGCGGTGGGCCCGGGTACGGGCCTTGCTGCTGCCGCGTTCCGCCATTCGAGTGACGTACGGGCTGGCGGTCCGGTGGGCGGCGGTGAGCGACCGTGCTCGGGGGCTCGTCCCCCGGCGGTTCCGGCACGGGCCGGCGCGGTGACGCGGGGGGTGGGTGCGGCGGGGGTTCTCCCCCCCCCCCCCCCCCCCCCCCCCGGC
>NZ_BAAGPR010000146.1:0-15019 GCF_054783955.1 Streptomyces mayteni
CGACGCCGACCCGGCGCTGGCCGCCGCCGGCCTGGCGGCGGCCGTCACGGCCGCCGAGCTCGGCGTGGGCCGGCTGCGGTTGCTGGTCGGCAAGCCGGGCCTGGACGGGCACAGCAACGGCGCCGAGCAGATCGCCGTCCGGGCCAGGGACGCCGGCTTCGAGGTGGTCTACCAGGGCATCAGGCTCACCCCCGCGCAGCTCGTGGCGGCGGCGGTCCAGGAGGACGTGCACTGCGTCGGCCTCTCGATCCTCTCCGGCTCGCACGTGGCGCTGGTGCCCGACGTCCTCGACCGACTGCGGGCGGCCGGCGCCGGCGACCTGCCGGTCGTCGTCGGCGGCATCATCCCGGCCGGCGACGCGGCGGCGCTGCGGGCGGCGGGAGTCGCGGCGGTGTTCACCCCGAAGGACTTCGGCATCACCGGAATCATCGGCCGTATCGTCGACGAGATCCGCCTCGCCCACCATCTGGAGGTTGTGCCATGATCCGCCCACGCCGCTCCTGCCTGGCCGTGCCAGGCAGCAGCCCCCGCTTCCTGGAGAAGGCCCAGGGGCTCCCGGCCGACCAGGTGTTCCTCGACCTGGAGGACGCCTGCGCCCCGCTCGCCAAGGAGGGCGCGCGGCACGCCGTCGTGAAGGCGCTCAACGAGGGCGACTGGGGCGACAGGACGCGGGTGGTGCGGGTCAACGACTGGACCACGGAGTGGACCTACCGCGACGTCATCACGGTGGTGGAGGGCGCCGGCGCCAACCTGGACTGCCTGATGCTGCCGAAGGTGCGGAACGCCGAGCAGGTGCGGGCGTTGGACCTGCTGCTGACCCAGATCGAGCGGACCATGGGCCTGCCGGTGGGCCGGATCGGCATCGAGGCCCAGATCGAGGACGCCCGGGGCCTGGTCGAGGTCGACGCCATCGCGGCCTCGTCACCGCGTCTCGAGACGCTGGTGTTCGGCCCGGCCGACTTCATGGCCTCGATCAACATGAAGTCGCTGGTGGTCGGCGAGCAGCCGCCCGGCTATCCGGCGGACGCCTACCACTACATCCTGATGCGGATCCTGATGGCCGCCCGCGCCAACGACCTCCAGGCCATCGACGGCCCCTACCTCCAGATCCGCGACGTCCCCGCCTTCCGCGAGGTCGCCGGCCGCGCGGCGGCCCTGGGCTTCGACGGCAAGTGGGTGCTGCACCCGGGCCAGATCGAGGCGGCCAACGAGATCTTCTCGCCGACCCAGGAGGACTACGACCACGCCGAACTCATCCTGGACGCCTACGAGTACCACACGTCGGCGGCGGGCGGCGCGAAGGGCTCGGCGATGCTGGGCGACGAGATGATCGACGAGGCGAGCCGCAAGATGGCCCTCGTCATCGCCGGCAAGGGCCGCGCGGCCGGCCTCCCGAGGACCAGCGCCTCCCGCCTGCCGGCGGTTGACCGGTGAGGTTCCCCCGCCCACCCACCCCTCCGGGCCGACGGCCCGCGCTGCCGGCCGACCTGGGGCCTGCGGCCCCGGGCCCCGCCTGACCGCGCCGCGAAGCGGCGACAGGCGCCGGCCCGACATCGTCAAGGCCCGCCGCCCAGGCGGGTCCAGCCGAACCACCGTCCGGAGGTGCACCGCATGCGTTTCGGTCGTGTCTACGAGGAGTTCGACGTCGGAGACGTCTACCGGCACTGGCCTGGCAAGACCATCACCGAGTACGACGACCACCTGTTCTGCCTGCTCACCATGAACCACCACCCGCTGCACCTCGACGCCGAGTACGCCGCGAGGGAGACCGAGTTCGGGCGGAACGTCGTGGTCGGCAACTACGTGTACTCGCTGCTGCTCGGCATGTCCGTACCCGACGTGTCGGGGAAGGCGATCGCCAACCTGGAGGTGGAGTCGTTGCGGCACACCGCGCCCACCTTCCACGGGGACACCGTGTACGGGGAGACGGCCGTGCTGGCCAAGCGCGCGTCGCGGTCCAAGCCGGACCGCGGGGTGGTGACCGTGGAGACCCGCGGGCACAACCAGGAGGGCACCCTGGTCTGCGTCTTCCGGCGCAGGGTGCTGGTGCCCACCGCCGAGCACCCGAAAGCCGAGCACCCGAGGGAGGGGCGGTGAGATGCGGCGGCTGGCGCGCACCGAGGGGCTGACCGACGTCCAGCGGGAGATCGTCGAAACGGTAAGGGACTTCGTCGACAAGGAGATACTTCCGGTCGCCGGCGAGCTGGAGCGCCGGGACGCCTACCCGGAGGAGATCGTGGCCGGGCTCCGCGAGTTGGGTCTCTTCGGGCTGACCATCCCCGAGGAGTACGGCGGGCTCGGCGAGTCACTGCTGACGTACGCGCTGTGCGTGGAGGAGATCTCCCGCGGCTGGATGAGCGTGTCGGGCATCGTCAACACGCACTTCATCGTGGCGCATCTGCTCGTCCACCACGGCACTCCCGAGCAGCGCGCGCACTTCCTGCCGCGGATGGCGACCGGCGAGGTCCGCGGCGCGTTCTCGATGTCCGAGCCGGGGCTCGGCTCCGACGTGTCGGCGATCACCTCGCGCGGGGTCCGCGCCGCCGACGGCGGGTTCCGGCTGACCGGGCAGAAGATGTGGTTGACCAACGGCGGGACGGCCAACCTGGTGGCCGTGCTGTGCCGGACGGACGAGGGGCTGCCGGAAGACGCCCCGCCGCACCGCTCGATGACGACGTTCCTGGTCGAGAAGGAGCCCGGATTCGGGCGGATCGGCCCCGGCCTCACCATCCCCGGCAAGATCGACAAGATGGGGTACAAGGGGGTGGACACCACCGAACTGATCATGGAGGAGCTGCCCGTTCCGGCCGACCGGGTGCTCGGCGGGGCGACCGGCCGAGGTTTTTACCAAATGATGGACGGGGTCGAGGTGGGGCGGGTGAACGTGGCCGCGCGCGGGTGCGGCGTCGCCCTGCGCGCCTTCGAGCTCGGCATCGCCTACGCGCAGCAGCGCCACGCCTTCGGCCGGCCGATCGCCGAGCACCAGGCGATCCAGTTCCGGCTGGCCGAGATGGCGGTCAGGGTGGAGGCCGCGCACGGCCTGATGGTGCGGGCGGCACGCACCAAGGACGCCGGGCGGCGCAACGATCTGGAGGCCGGGATGGCCAAGTACCTGGCGGCCGAGTACTGCAAGGAGGTGGTCGAGCACTCCTTCCGGATCCACGGTGGCTACGGGTTTTCGAAGGAGTACGAGATCGAGCGGCTGTACCGGGAGGCGCCGATGTTGTTGATCGGCGAGGGGACCGCGGAGATCCAGAAGATGATCATCGGCCGGCGGCTGCTCGAAGATTATCGGCAGGCGGGCTGAAATGTTCCGTTTGCCCGGGGCGAGACGGGTGCCCGAGGGACGCGTGCGGCCCCCGATCGGCCCGCTGGCTTGCCGAGTTACGGTCCGAGACCTATAGCATCGAGGCACGCGCACCGCTTCGGAGTCCGCTCCAGAGTGAGCGGAGGTGCACCGGTGCATTATTCCCCGCTACGAAGGTTCCCCATGCCTTACCGCTCTACTCCTCAACCCAGCGGCCGGGTCCGACTGGCGCGCGGCGCCTCCCCTTGGCTGCTCCCCACCGTGGCCGCGGCCACGGTCAGCCTGGTGAAGGCCCGCCGTTCCGGAGCCTGGGCGGCCGTGGCCGTCCCCACCACGGCGCTGGCCGCCGGGATGCTGTGGTTCTTCCGCGACCCGGAGCGGGAGATCGGCCAGGGCCGGGTGCTCTCGCCGGCCGACGGCGTGGTGCAGAGCATCATGCCCTGGCAGGACGGGCGGACGCGGGTGGCGATCTTCATGAGCCCGTTGAACGTGCACGTGAACCGGGCGCCGGTGGCCGGCACCGTGGCCTCCGTCGAGCACGTGCCCGGGGGTTACGTCCCGGCGTTCGACAAGGAGAGCGAGAACAACGAGCGGGTCGTGTGGCGCTTCGACAGCGAGCTCGGCGACCTGGAGATGATCCAGATCGCGGGCGCGGTGGCGCGGCGGATCGTGCCGTACGTGCCGCAGGGCTGCAAGGTCGAGCAGGGCGACCGGATCGGCCTGATCCGTTTCGGCTCACGGGTGGACGTCTACCTCCCGGAGGGCATCGAGCCCGCCGTCGAGGTGGGCCAGCACACCACCGCGGGAGTGACTCGCCTTGACCGTGACTGAGCGTTCCACCTCGGATACCAGCAGGGCGCCGGCGGCGTCCTGGGTGGCGGACGACGACGACGCGGAGGTCGACGATCTGCCGCTGTCGATGCGGCTCTCGATAGCGGACACACTGACGCTGTCGAACGCCACCTGCGGCTTCCTGGCCGTCTACTTCACCACCACGGGCGTGCTGATCCCGCACCTCACCGACAGCGGGGACGTCGGTGTCGTGCGGAACAACGCGGCGACCGCGGTGCTGTTGATGCTGCTGGCCTCCGTCTTCGACCTCTTCGACGGCTTGGTGGCCCGCAAGCTGCGGGCCTCGCCGATGGGCGCCGAGCTGGACAACCTGTCGGACCTGATCAGCTTCGGCCTGGCCCCGGCCTACTTCGTGCTGGTCTGGGGGATGGTCGTCGGGGACGTCCACGAGCCGCTGTCGGCGCTCGCGGCGACGGTGGTGCTGTTGGCGGTGGTCCTCCGGCTGGCCAGATTCTCGTGCGTGACCATGCCGGACGGCGTCTTCCAGGGCATGCCGAGCCCGTTCGGCGCGCTCACGGTGGTCTCCATCGTGCTGCTCGAACTGCCCTTCACGCCCACGCTGCTGGCGATCCTGGGCGTGGCCTGGCTGATGGTGAGCCGGGTCGAGTACCCGAAGCCGCGCGGCACGCTGGCCGTGGCGATGCTCGCCTGGATCGTGCTGAGCATGGCCCTGCTGACCGCCTGGGCATTCGACGCGCCCGGTGGCCTGCTGCTGCTCCAGACCGGCTGCTCGCTCCAGGTGGTGCTCGGCGCGGTGATCCCGCTGTTCGCCATGGCCCGCCGGGTCTACGCGTTCCGTGACAACCGGCGCGAGGCGCGGGCCGGCGCCGAGTCCTGACCGCCGGAAGCCTTCCCACCGCCCGGTGGCCGTCCTCAGCGGACGGGCACCGGGCGGTTCGGCGTCCGGGCCCGGCCCGTCGTCGTCCGCTGTCGGTGGCCCGTAGCACAATGGCCGGCATGGAGCTCACCAAGAAGGGCCACTCCTGCGTCCGCCTCCAGAAGGACGGCCGCACCCTGGTCATCGATCCCGGCGCGTTCAGCGAGGAGGACGCCGCCCTCGGCGCGGACGCGCTCCTCGTCACCCACGAGCACCCGGACCACTTCGACGAGGGCCGGCTGCGCGCCGCCCTGGACGCCTCGCAGGACACCCAGGTGTGGACGCTGCGCAGCGTCGCCGAGCGGCTGTCGGCGGCCTACCAGGGCCGGGTGCACACGGTGGGCCACGGTGACGCCTTCGAGGCGGCCGGCTTCGAGGTCGAGGTGCACGGCGAGCTGCACGCGGTGATCCACCCGGACATCCCGCGGATCACCAACGTGGGCTTCCTGGTCGACGGGGCGCTCTTCCACCCGGGCGACGCGCTGACCGTGCCGGGGCGCCCGGTGCACACCCTGCTGCTGCCGTTGCACGCCCCGTGGAACAAGATCTCCGAGGTCGTCGACTACGTCCGCGAGGTGCGGCCCGAGCGCGCCTTCGCCATCCACGACGGGCTGCTCAACGAGATCGCCCTGCCCGTCTACGGCCGCAACCTGGGCCCGCAGGGCGCGGGCGTCGCCCCCACCGAGTACGCGCGGCTGGCCCCTGGCGAGTCCGCGGCCGTCTGAGCCTGTACCGTCGCCCGCACCGCCGAGAGTCCGAGAGAAGCCCCCGATGCGCATCGCCACCTGGAACATCAACTCCGTCACCGTCCGGATCGACCGGCTGCTCGGCTGGCTGGAGCGCAGCGCCACCGACGTGCTCTGCCTCCAGGAGCTCAAGTGCGATCCCGACGCCTTCCCGGCCGAGCGGCTGCGGGAGGCCGGCTACGAGGCGGCGGTACACGCCGGCGGCCGGTGGAACGGGGTGGCGGTGCTCTCCCGGGTCGGCCTCGACGAGGTGGTGCGTGGGCTGCCCGGCGGCCCCGAGTACGACGGGGTGGCCGAGCCGCGCTCGGTGGCGGCCAGCTGCGGCGGGGTGCGGGTGTGGTCGGTGTACGTGCCCAACGGCCGTGAGGTGGGACACCCGCACTTCGCGTACAAGCTGCGCTGGCTCGGGGCGTTGCGGGAGGCGGTCGCCGAGGACGCGGCGGGGGCCCGCCCCTTCGCGGTGCTCGGCGACTTCAACGTGGCCCCCGAGGACGTGGACGTGTGGGACCGCTCGGTGTTCGACGGCTCCACGCACGTGACCGACGAGGAGCGGGCGGCGCTGGCCGAGCTGCGGGCGGCCGGTCTCTCCGACGTGCTGCCGCGCCCCCTGAAGTACGAGCGGGCGTTCACCTACTGGGACTACCGGCAACTGGGTTTTCCGAAGAACCGCGGGATGCGGATCGACCTCGTCTACGCCAACGAGCCGTTCACCAAGCTGGTGAGCGACGCGTACGCCGACCGCGAGGAGCGCAAGGGCAAGGGCGCCTCGGACCACGCCCCGGTCGTGGTCGACCTCGACCTGTGAAGCCCTTGCCCGTGACACGGTTCGCAAACCGAATCTGTGAACAACTGGTGACATCCACTGGTGGCCGGCTGGGCCGCCGTGATGGGACCCTGGACGCATGAACATCCCTTTCCTGGACAACTGGCGCAAGCAGCACGCCGCCACGCCGGCCGGCTCGTGGTCGGACCCCGAGGGGGTGGCCCAGCTGCTGTCGGAGTGCGAGCTGCTGCGGGCCCGCGCGCAGCGCGCCGGTGTCGTGCTGCGCGACGACTCGCCGAGGTCCCTGGAAGCCCTCGACCAGTTGTTGCCGAGGTGGCGGGATGATCCGGAGGAGCTGCCCTGGCTGGCCAACGACGCCGGCCTCTTCCTCGGCACCGTGATCGTGCGCACGGTGCCGGGCGCCTACTGGGCCCCCGGGCCCGACGGCCGGCCGGTCGTGGTGATGGCCTCAGGCCGCGAGGTGGACGTGGTGGCCACCGGCCACGACTGGGCGGACACCGGTGCCCCCGAGCTGTTCCAGGCCTACGCGGAGGCCGCCGAGTCCTGAGCCATGGCCGCCGGGTTGTCCTGGGTGAAGGCGATGTCGTACTCCAGGCGCCAGCGGTCGCCGAGCACCACCGTGTCTGAGGTCTCCACCGGGCGTTCCTCCGCGTCGTAGTGGGTGCGCTCCACGGCGGTGACGCACTGTCCTGGCGCGCAGCCGAGCGCCTCGGCCTCCGGGCTGGTGGCCGGCCGGGAGCCGACGATCTCGCGGGCGTGCACGACGCGGATGCCGATCGCCGCGAACCGGCCGCGCACCCCCCGCCTGGCGTAGGGGCCGCGCTCGGGGAAGACCACGTCGGTGCCCTCGGTCAGCGCCAACGGCTCCCAGCTGGTGGCGAGTTGGAGGGGGCGCCGGTCGGCAAGGTACTCGTACCTGGTGCACATCACGCGCTCGCCAGGCGTCAGCCCGAGCCGGGCGGCGATGTCCGCGGGGGCGGGCTTGGGGGTGGAGAAGGCCTCCCAGGCCAGGTCGGGCGCGGGGCCCGCGGAGCCGGCGTCCGGCACGCTGAGCCGCGCGGCGAGCGGCGAGTCGACGGCGGCCGTGGAGCGCACCAGGGCGCCGATCGGCACCCGGTCGCTGACGAACACCCCGCGGCCGAACTGTCCGCTGGCGTAGCCGGCGGCCTTGAGCACCCGCACCGCCCGGTCGACGGTCTGGTCGCTGGCGGCGTACGCCCGCTTCAGCTCGGCCCGGGAGGGGATCCGGTCCCCCACGGAGAGCTCCCCCTCGTCGATGCGGCGGCGCAGATCGTCGGCGATCCGCTGGTACACCGGCCGGCTGTCGCCCATCCCCAAGACTCCTTCCACGGGCGGACTGCGTTCCCGCCCGCCAGGACAGGGCTAGGCTACGTCACACCGGGTCAGAGATCCTTACTCGTGGTGAGCTTGGGCGCGGGGCCGGTGGCGGCGCGGGTCACGTCCTTCACGAGTTCGACCACGTCGGGGCCGTACGCCTGGGAGTTGACCACCTTGAGCAGCAGGCAGAAGGTGCCGTTCGCGCCGTGCTTGCGGGCGAGCCGCACCTGGTGCCTGGCGAGGTAGCGGGCCGCGGCCTGGTGGGTCACCGAGCGCTGGCCGGCGACGAGGAACACCGGGTGGCCCTGTTCGCCGGCGGTGAGCCGGGCGAGCAGCACGTGCTCGACCGAGCCGTTCTCCAGCCGGTAGCGCTCGCTTCCGACGAGGAACGCGCCGCGGTCAGGTCCTGGGTCGCTGTCGGTGTTGACGGCCACCCCGGGCAGCAGGCTGTGGATGTGGGCGGCGAGGCGGCGGTTCGCCACCGCGTTGCCGATGCAGAACTCGGTGCGTTCGCCGAAGCCCTGCCCGGTGGCCTCGCCGGATATCAGCCGGGAGTTGGCCCCGCAGGTGCGGATAACGGCGGCGAGTTCGAGCAGCGCGAACACGTCGTTGCGGGCGATCGCGCCGTCGGTGCCGGTGTCGCGGCTGACCACGAGCAGGCACTCGGAGTTGTCGGGCAGCCCGAAGAATCGCTGCAGCCGGCGTCGCGAGCGTTCGGTGAGGTAGCTCCGCAGGAACCACCCGAGCGCCAGTGCGGCGAGGGCCGTGGCCGCGACGGCGATGAGGAGCGAGCGCGCGTCGTCATTCATGGCCGGGACCCTACCGGCGCGCGCCTGGGCGGACGAGCCCCCCCCTCGAACCGGCGACGTTGCGCCGATGCCCTTGCCACGGTGCGTGACGGCTCCTAGCCTTCGTTCTCCGGCGCGGCGGCTGGCGAAGGGAGTGGCTGATGGCGGATGTGGTGCGCGCGGCCCTGGTGCAGGCGACGTGGACCGGCGACCGGGCGTCGATGGTCGCCAAGCACGAGGAGCACGCCAGGGAGGCGGCCAGGCGGGGCGCGCGGATCCTGGGGTTCCAGGAGGTGTTCAACGCGCCGTACTTCTGCCAGGTGCAGGAGCCGGAGCACCACCGCTGGGCGGAGCCGGTGCCCGGCGGGCCGACCGTCGGCCGGATGCGGGAGCTGGCCAGGGAGACGGGCCTGGTCCTTGTGGTGCCGGTCTTCGAGGCCGACGGGCCCGGCTTCTCCTACAACACCGCCGCGGTGATCGACGCGGACGGCACGGTGCTGGGCAAGTACCGGAAGCACCACATCCCGCAGTTGCCCGGGTTCTGGGAGAAGTACTACTTCCGGCCCGGCAACCTCGGCTGGCCGGTCTTCGACACGGCGGTCGGCCGGATCGGCGTGACCATCTGCTACGACCGGCACTTCCCCGAGGGCTGGCGGGAGTTGGGGCTGGCCGGCGCGCAGCTCGTGTACAACCCCTCGGCGACGTCGCGGGGCCTCTCCGCGCACCTGTGGCGTCTCGAGCAGCCGGCCGCGGCGGTGGCCAACGGGTACTTCGTCGCGGCGATCAACCGGGTGGGCCGGGAGCCCTACGGCGACAACGACTTCTACGGCAGCAGCTACTTCGTCGACCCGCGCGGCCAGCTGGTCGGCGAGGCGGCCAGCGACAGCGAGGAGGAACTGGTGGTCCGCGACCTGGACTTCGGGCTGATCGAGGAGGTGCGCCGGCAGTGGGCGTTCTACCGGGACCGGCGCCCCGACGCGTACCAGGGGCTGGTGCGACCGTGAACGAGCCGGCGACTCTTCAGGCGGTGCGGACCAACGGGAGCCCGGAGGCGCTGCTCGGCCGGCACCGGGCGGTGCTGCCCGACTGGCTGGCCCTCTACTACGAGCGGCCCATCGAACTGACCCACGGCGAGGGGCGGTTCGTCTGGGACGCCGAGGGCAACCGCTACCTGGACTTCTTCGGCGGCATCCTCACCACGATGACCGCCCACGCGCTGCCCGAGGTGACGAGGGCGGTCGCGGAGCAGGCCGGCCGGATCCTGCACAGCTCGACGCTCTACCTCAACCGGCCGATGGTGGAGCTGGCCGAGCGGATCGCGGCGCTCTCCGGCATCCAGGACGCCCGGGTCTTCTTCACCACCTCGGGCACCGAGGCCAACGACACCGCGCTGCTGCTGGCCACCGCGTACCGCGGGTCCAACCAGGTGCTCGCGATGCGCAACGGCTACCACGGCAGGTCGTTCTCGGCGGTCGGCGTCACGGGCAACGCCGGCTGGGCGCCGACCAGTCTGTCGCCGCTGCGCACCCTGTACGTGCACGGCGGGGTGCGCGGCCGGGGGCCGTTCGCCGAGTTGGACGACGCGGGGTTCACTGCGGCCTGCGTGGCCGACCTGCGCGACCTGCTCACCCAGACCAGGGGCGGGGTGGCGGCGCTGATCGCCGAGCCGATCCAGGGGGTGGGCGGCTTCACCTCGGGCCCGGACGGGCTGTTCGCCGCGTTCCGCGAGGTGCTGGCCGAGCACGGCATCCTGTGGATCAGCGACGAGGTGCAGACCGGGTGGGGGCGGACCGGCGACCACTTCTGGGGGTGGCAGGCGCACGGCGCGAACGGCCCGCCCGACCTGCTGACCTTCGCCAAGGGCATCGGCAACGGGATGTCCGTCGGCGGCGTGGTGGCCAGGGCCGAGGTGATGAACTGCCTGGACGCGAACTCGATCTCCACCTTCGGTGGCAGCCCGGTCACCATGAGCGCCGCCCTCGCCAATCTGGCCCATCTCCAGGAGCACGACCTCCAGGGCAACGCGCGGCGGGTCGGCGGTCTGCTGATCGAGCGGCTGCGGGCCGCGGCGGCCGGCCTGTCCATCGTCAGGGAGGTGCGGGGCCGGGGCCTGATGATCGGCGTCGAGCTGGTGGCGCCCGGCACGGACGAGCCCTCCCCCGAGGCGGCCGCGCTGGTGCTCGAGGCGGCCAGGGAGGGCGGGGTGCTGCTCGGCCGGGGCGGCCCGCCTGGCACCGGGGTGCTGCGCGTCGCCCCGCCCCTCTCGCTGACCGTGACGGAGGCCGAACAGGGCGCCGAGGTGCTCGGCCGGGCGCTGGCCGTGGCGGAGTCCCGGCTGCGCGGCGACTGAGGCCGCGAGCTGCCGGTCGGGCCGCGCGGTGGCGGCCCGACCGGTCAGGGCCTGGTCAGCCCGCCGAGGCGGCGTCGATCAGGTCGTTCATCTGGCCGATCTCCTCGCTCTGGGCGGCGATGATCTCCGCGGCCAGGTCGAGGGCCGGCGGGTAGGCCCCGTCGGCCGTTTCGGTCTCGGCCATCGCGACGGCGCCCTCGTGGTGTTCGATCATCATCCGCAGGAACGCGGCGTCGAACTCCGGTCCCTCGGACCCCTCCAGGGTGGCCAGGTCCTCGGCGGCCATCATCCCCGGCATCTCCTCCATCCCGGACATGTCGTGTTCCGAGTGATCGCCCTCCTCGGACTCGTCCTCGGCCGGGACGTCCTCGCCCCAGGCGGTCAGCCACTCGGTGAGCGTGGCGATCTCGGGCGCCTGGGCGGCCTCGATCCGCTCGGCGAGCGCGCCGACCTCGGGCGACTCGGCGCGGGTGGCGGCGAGCCCGGCCATCTCGACGGCCTGCCTGTGGTGCGGGATCATCCCCTGCGCGAACGCGACGTCGGCGTCGTTCCACTCCGCCTCCGCGGGGTCGGCGGGGTCGGCCTCGGATGACGGGCTCTGGCTCCCGCCCTGGCCCTGGCCGCCGGAGTGGTCGGAGTCCGAGTCGCCGCCGCAGGCGACGAGGACGGTGGCGGCCAGCAGGCCGGTGGCGGCCAGGGCGGCGGCGCGGCCGAGGCGGGCGCGCGGGGACGAACGGTGTGCGGTCATGGTGGTGCTGCTCCTCGGTGCTTCAGGTCTCTGCCTGGGCTGTGCCTCTGGAAAGAGGGCGTGGCTCGGGCGGCGGCCAGGGCGGCCGCCGTGGGTGCCCCTATATGCGGAGGAGTTGCAGTTCGCTGAGCGAGGGCGGGGCCCGGCCGCCCAGGTCGTGGCCCCGCTGCGGGGCCGGCACGCCGGTCGCGACGGCGTCGGTGACCGCCGGGACGGCCCAGGGGCCGGCCGGCGCCTGGTGGCCGCCGACGGTGAGGGCGGCGCAGGTCGGGTCGGCGTGCTCCGGATGACCGCCGCGGTCGTGGCAGGCCCGGTCGGCCGGGCCCCCGGCCTCGGCCGGCGCCATGGCGGAACCGTGGGCCGGAGCGGGAGCGGGAGCGGGGGCGGCGGCGTGGGCCGGGGCCGCGAGGGCCACCGCGGGGCCGAGGCCGTGCATGGCCAGCAGGCCGGCGAGGAGGGCGAGCACGGTCAGCGGTCCCGCGGCCCAGCGGGGCACGCGGCCTACCGGGTGGGGGTATCGCTGCCGTGTCACGGTGCCATCGTAGGCCGCCGGGGGTCCGCGCCGTCGGCGGGGCTCGCGTTGCGGAGGCGTGGGCGCGGCCGCAGGCTGGGACGAGGGGCCCAGGAAGGGAGCCCGCCATGACCCAGCCACCGGCGGTCGACCGGCCCGTCGTCGGCACGTACCCGAACTACGAGGGCGCGCAGCGCGCGGTCGACTTCCTCTCCGACAACCACTTCCCGGTGGAGCACACCGCGATCATCGGCACCGACCTGCGGATGGTGGAGACGGTGCTCGGCCGGCTGAACCTGGGCCGGGCCACGCTGTCCGGGATGGCCACCGGCGCCTGGTTCGGCCTGCTGGTCGGCCTCTTCCTCACGGCGTTCAGCGCCAACGACCACCACGTGCTGGTGCTGATCGCGGCCGGCCTGGTCTACGGCCTCGTCTTCGGCGCGATCTTCGGCTTCGTCAGGCACGCCCTCACCGGGGGCCGCCGCGACTTCTCCTCGCGGAGCCAGATCGTGGCGGGGCACTACGACGTGGTGGCCGACGAGAAGGTGGCGGAGGACGCGAAGAACCTGCTGATCAAGCTGGGCTGGCGGGAGGGCTAGGGCCAGGACCAGGGCCTGTCCTCCGTCGTCGCGCGTTTCGTACACTGGCCGCACACGCCCGGCGGTGAACCGCACGAGCGAGGCGGTGAGGAGGCGACGGCATGTCGGACACCCAGCGATCCCTCGACACGGCGGCGGAGGCACGTCGCGCCAGGTTCGGCACCCTGCCCGAGCCGATCCGTCCCGAGGACCGGTTCGAGGAGGTGCCCGCGGCGGCGCCCGACCCGGCGCGGGACCTCTACAACGACGACGAGTGGCTCGTCCGCACCTGCGGCTGACCTTCGTCCACCCCGGCGCGGGTCACTCCGCGGTGGCGAGGATCTCCGCTATCGCGTCGACGGCCTCGGCCGCGTCCGCGCCGACGGCGCGGACCGTGACGGACCCGCCCGCGGTGGCGCCCAGGCCCATGACGCCCAGCACGCTGGCCGCGTTGACGGTGCGGCCCGCGTAGTCGAGCTCGACGGTGCTCTGGAAACCGGCGGCCGCCTTGGTGAGCTGGCCCGCCGGGCGGGCGTGCAGGTTGGCGGGGAGTACCACCGTGATCTCCGAGCTTGCGGTGGGTGCCGACATGTCGTGCCTCCTTGGCGGCTTCGGCGACGGTTGGCGGGTCGGGCCCGCGGGCGGCACGAGTACGATGCCGACGGGTACGCCCATGAACGCCGATGGTAAATACCGGAACGCGTTTCAGCAATACCGAACACTCTGCGAACGAGGGAGCGGCCATGGTCCAGGCGGTTCAGCGGGCGGTGCGGATCCTGCGCGAACTGGCCACGGCCGGGCCACGGCTCGGCGTGACCGAGCTCGCCGAGCGCCTCGGCGTCGCCAAGCCGACCGTGCACGCGCTGCTGCGGACGCTGGAGGCCGAGGGCATGGTCACCCAGGACCGGGAGAGCTCCAAGTACCTGCTCGGCCCCGACCTGCTGCTGCTCGGCAACGCCTATCTGGACACCCAGGAGCTGCGCTCCCGCTCGCTGACCTGGGCCGACCTGCTCGCCTCCCGGGCCGGCGAGGCGGTGTGGGTGGCGGTGCTCACCGGGGACCACATCCTGGTCGTGCACCACGCGTTCCGGCCGGCCGGTGCCGTGCAGATCCTGGAGGTCGGCGCCAGCGTGCCATGGAACACCTGCGCGCTCGGCAAGGCGATGGCGGCCTGGGCTCCCGAGGAGGCCAGGGAGCGGCTGCTCGGCGGCTCGCTCGGGGTGCTCACCGGCGCCAGCGTCACGGAGCCCGAGGCGCTGCGGGCCCAGCTGGACGCGGCGCTGGCCACCGGCTACGCGCTGGAGGACCAGGAGTCGGCGCTCGGCGACGCCGGGATCGCCGCCCCGGTCTTCGGCCGCGGCGGCGAGGTGGCCGGGGCGATCGGCGTGGTCGGCCCGGTCGAGCGGCTGCTGGTCGAGCCGGCCAGGCGGGAGATCGCGGTGGCGGTCCGCGAGACCGCCCGCAACCTCTCCCGCGACCTCGGCGCGCCACGCCGGGCGGCCCAGCTCGCCGGCGCAGGGCCCGCGACCGTGCCGACGCCGGCCCCCTCCCCCGGCTGACCGCCGGCAACGCGTGCTTAACTTCGGATCATTGTTCAGCGATGATGAATCGCATTCTGGAAGCTAGGGAGTGGGAGACCCCATGGACACCGATCTCGCACTGTCCTGGGTGCGGTCCTTCGCCGCGGCCGTGGCCGAGCACGAGGAGCGGCTGACCCAGCTCGACTCGGCCATCGGCGACGCCGACCACGGCGCCAACCTGCGCCGAGGCTGCTCCGCCGTGCTGGCCGTCCTGGACGAGCGGCCGCCCGCCTCGGCTCCCGAGCTGCTGACCGTCACCGGCGACACCCTGGTCGCCGGCGTCGGCGGCGCGGCGGGACCGCTCTACGGCAGCGCCTTCCGCGCGCTCGGCCGGGCGCTGGCCAGGCCGGGCACCGGGCTCGCCACGGCGTTCGCCGAAGCGCTGGACGCCGTCCGGACGCTGGGTGCCGCGGCGGTCGGCGACAAGACGATGCACGACGAGTTCGCGCCGGCCGTCGACGCGTTCGCCCACCGGGGCGGCGCCGGCGACGAGCTGGCCGCCGCGGCGTCGTCGGCCGCCGAGGCCGCCGAGCGCGGCGCGCTCGCCACCACCCCACTCC
>NZ_BAAGPR010000147.1:0-14938 GCF_054783955.1 Streptomyces mayteni
GAAACCACCACCGTGTGCGACACCCCAGGGGTGTTGTCCACAAAACTGGTGATCAACCAGTTCAGGTTCTGCGCCGCCTGGCTCATCGGGCTCACACCCACGCTCCTACTGGTACATGGGGCCGAAGCCCCGGTCTGTCCGGCCGGCCGTGGTACCGGCCTGGCGCCCCTGTTGTATTCCCCGGCGCAGATTGGTCAGCCGGCCGCGGACGTCGTCGGGACGCCGGGAGATCGACGGGCCCGCCGGGGCCGCCTGTTGCTGTGACGGCTGTGCCGCGCCCGCCATGAGGTTGGCGCGCGGCACCCGTCGGGGCAGTCCCGCGGTGGTGACCCCGCCGGCCGAGGGCTGGCGGAGCTGCTCGGCCTGCCGGAAGCGCTCGTCGTTGGGCGACGGGCGCCACGGGGCACCGATCTCGCCGGTGGTCTGGCGCGGTTCCTGCCGAGCGGCGGGACGCGCCGGGGCGGCGGGACGTTGCTGGACTGGCGGGGCCGAGCTCTGCGGTGACTGCCGGGAGCCAGCGGGCTCCCTCGAGGGGGACGGGGTCGGCGTCGAGGCACGGCGCAGGCCGAACCAGGTCGACTCCATCTCCTCGAAGATCGGGGTGCGTTCCGGAGCGTTCTGGGGCTGCTGGTGGGGCAGCGGGTCGCGCAGTTCGTCGGGCGCCCTGGTCGGCTCGGGGCGCTGGAAGGCGGTGGGTTGCGGTTCCTCACGCTGGTACGACCGGGGTTCCGGCTCGTACCTGGGCTCCGGCTCGTACCTGGGCTCCGGCTCGTACCGGGGCTCGGAGCGCGACCAGTCCTGGTCGCGGTCGGCCCAGGAGTCGCGCCGCGGCTCCGGCGGCGCCTGGGCGGGCTCCTCGGGGCGGACGGGGCCCTCCGGCCGGACACCGGGGAACTCGCGGGTGGCGAACTCACCGGTGTCGTTGGCGGCCTGGTAGCCGCCGATCGGGTCGGGGGAGGTCCTGGGGGTCGGGAAGCCGAACTCGCCGGTGTCGTCGGGCCGCGCCGGCGGCGCGGCCGGCTGCCGCGGCTCACGGCGGGCGAAGGCGTCGGCCATGGAGGACCGGCTCGGCGGGCCGCCGTAGCCGGGCCTGGGGAACTCGCCGGTGCCACCGGAGTCCCGGTCGTCGTGGCCGCGCGGCTGCTCGGAGTCGGTCCGCGCCACCGGTATTCGGCCGCTGTCCTCCATGCTGGCCCAGCTCGGCCGGCCGCCGCCGGGGGCGGACTCGGGTATGGAGGGCGGCGCGGCGGGCGGGGTCGGCGGCTCGCCCGGTGTCCTGGGCGGCTGGCCACCGGGTCCTGAACCCACCGGACGGGAGGGCAGCTCGGGCCGGTTGGGGCGGCGCGGCACCTGTCGGGTGGAGTCGTTGCGCTCCAGACTCCGCTGCCAGCCTGGCAGTTGGCCCTCGCGACCGCTGCCGAGCGCCGGCCCGGCGTCGCCGGCCGGGCGGCGCTGCGGCGGGGTCTCGCGGTGCAGGGTCGCGGTGGCGGGACCGGCCGGCGGGGCCGCCGGCCGCGGTCGGGCGCCGCCCTGGGCCACGTCGGCGGGGAGCATGACCAGGGCGGTGGTGCCGCCGGAGTCGGAGGGGCGCAGCTGGATCCGGATGCCGTGTCGCAGGGACAGGCGGCCGACCACGAACAGGCCCATCCGTCGGGAGACCGAGACGTCGACGGTCGGCGGGTTGGCCAGCCGGTCGTTGATCTCGGCCAGGTCCTCAGGGGACAGGCCGATGCCGGTGTCGTGGATCTCGACCAGCACCCGGCCGTCGGGCAGCGCGTGACCCGTGACCTTGACCTTGGTCTGCGGCGAGGAGAACGAGGTGGCGTTCTCCAGCAGCTCGGCCAGCAGGTGGACGAGGTCGTTGACGACCCGGCCTGCGACCTCCGTCTTGGGGACGGCGCTGAGTTCGATGCGCTCGTACTGCTCCACCTCGGAGGCCGCGGCGCGCAACACGTCGACCAGCGGCACCGGGCGGGTCCACCGGCGGCCCGGCTCCTCGCCGGCGAGGACCAGCAGGTTCTCGCCGTTACGGCGCATGCGGGTGGCGAGGTGGTCGAGCTTGAACAGCGAGGAGAGCTGGTCGGGGTCGGCCTCGCGGGACTCCAGTTCCGAGATCAGCGAGAGCTGACGCTGGATCAGGCCCTGGCTGCGGCGCGAGAGGTTGGTGAACATCGCGTTGACGTTGCCTCGCAGCAGCGCCTGCTCACCGGCGAGGCGGACCGCCTCGCGGTGGACGTCGTCGAACGCCTCGGCCACCCGGCCGATCTCGTCCCTGGTGTGGACACCGACCGACTCCACGGTGGTGTCGACGTCCTCGGGCTCGGCCTCGGACATCTGCTTGACGACCTCGGGCAGCCGCTTGCGGGCCACCTCGGTCGCGGTCTCCTGGAGGCGGCGCAGCGAGCGCACCATGGAGCGGGCCACCACGAAGGCGCCGACGAGCGAGATACCGAGCACCAGGATGACGACGGCGCCGTTGATGACGGCCTCTTGCTGGGCGTCGTCCCGCAGCGCGTTGGCCTGCGCCTGCATCTCGGCCAGGAGCTCGGACTCGATGACGTTCATCGCCTCGATCTTGGTCCGGTCCTGCTCGTACCAGTTGCGGTAGCTGCGGTCCGGCGAGTTCCTGATGCCCTCGGGGGCGGAGAAGACGCGCTGCGCGTACTGGTCCGCCTGGGTGACGTTGGCGATGCCGCCCTCGAGCGGGGCCAGCCGGTCGGTGGCCCGGCTCCGGCCGTAGATCTGCGCGAAGCTCTCCAGCTGCGCCGACTCGCTGAGGCTGCTGTTGCGGCCGAGGCGCCAGTCGACGTCGGAGAGGTCGGCGCTCTGGCCGGGGATCTCGTCGCGGGCGAGGCCGGCGGTGATCACGGCGCGCTGGATGGAGGCGTGCTCCTTGGCGGCCGAGAAGGCGGCCAGGGCTCGGGTGGAGCGGATCATCTCGCCGTTGCTGGTGGCCTGGGCCATGTCGAGCGAGAGGTTGAGCAGCGAGTCGATCAGGTTGTTGTAGGCGCCGATCGTCTGGCCGGCGTTGTCCGGGTCCTCGTACGCCTGCCGGCGGATGTTGCCGATCTCGTTGACCTGGCGGCCGATGTTGATCACCGTGGAGACGACGCCGCGCATCGCCTCGTCGGTGTCGGGCAGCCGCAACCGGGCGTCGCTGAAGGCGCGTTGGGCCTGGTTGGTGGCCTCGCGGGCCGCCACGACCTCGTCGCTGTTCCGGTCGCGGCCGCTGACCAGCGGGCCGGCCGAGCGGTCGCGCTCCTCCTGCAGGGCCTTGGCGAACTCGGTCGCCACCTGCGTCATGTCGGTGAGGAGCTCCAGGTCGTCCAGCTTCTCGATGTCCTCCATCGAGTTCTGGATCCGGAAGCCGCCGAGAAGGGTGGCGGCGACCACGGGGAGCGCGATCAGCGACACCAGACGGGTGCTGATGCGCCAGTTGCGCAGCGCGAGCCGCGATCCCGAGCGGCTGGGCCTGGCGGGCGCCGGCTTCTTGTCGGCGCCGGCGGTGGCCGGCTCGCGGGTGGGCAGTTCACCCCCCGCGGCGGGCTGTGCCGGGTCACCGCCCCCTGGGGCGGGCCCGGCGGAGGAGCCGCGGTCCGTCACACCACCAGGCTCCGCATCCCCCGCAGCACTGCCTTCCCTCTTGAAACGTCCCTGCACTGGCGTCGCAACCTCTGGACCTTGAGCGGCACGCCGCGAAGACGACGTGACGGTGTCGAGCCGGGGGCACCCGAGCCCCTTGACGGTTGTGGGCAACCGCCGCGTCTGACGGTCAGCGCGGCGAGTGGCGCTGGCGTGCGCCCCTCACTTCGGTGGCTGACCCGCGACGGTCCGTGTGATTCCAGCACAGTGGCCGATCTCCAACAAGGGCTGGGAACGCTCCCGTGACATCTATGACACTGCGGGGGCCGGCCGTCACGGCATGTACACAGCCAGTATGGAGAAATCGGACTTTTGTGCACCACATCACCATCGAACAAGCACACAACGGGTAGCTATCGTGTGGAAGGAGTAAACCTATGGACTCGTTTATCCCTTTTGCCCCGCCCGCCGGCTGTCCCGGTTTGACGTGTTTTCGCCAAACCGCCGTGAGCAAACTCACACCGAGCATGTGGCTGATTACCCGCTTCCGGCGGGTATAGCGAGCCTAGCCTCGCTTTACAGAACGTTCGGAAACGACAAGAGAGTCAAGGCAGAGCACCGTGAAGAGCACCCTGACGATCCGCTCCACCGCCAACCCGCGGCGCACCACGCTTGCACACCTCTCCGACGCCGGAGAGCTCGCCCTCGGCGAGCGCCCCGAGGCGCGCCTGCCGGAGCTCCCCGCGGCCACCGCGAATCCGCGGCGCACCGTCCTCGTCGAGCGGGAGAACGCCGCCTGATCCTCGGCTCACACGACGAACAGCCCCCGGCTCGGCCGGGGGCTGTTCGTTGTGTCGGGGCGCGCGCGGGGCGGCGCGCTACCCCTGCCAGCTGTGCGGCGCGCGGTAGCCGGCGCTGCGCTCCAGGCGGCGCCAGCCCGCGGTGCTGCGGTCGGCGCCGGCCGGCGCGGCGTCCTGCCGGGCGGCACGGGCCACCAGCAGGGCGGTGACGGCGGCCAGCTCCTCGGGGCTGGCCTCGCCCTTCTCCACCCGGACCAGATGGGGGTCGCTGTTCATCTCGCGCACTCCTTGTGGATCGTCAGGCTCGACTCGGGGACGTGGCCGCGTCACTGCGGTGGGTTGCCGTGCTTGCGGGCCGGCAGGTCGGCGTGCTTGCTGCGGAGCATCGCCAGCGACTGGATCAGCACCTGGCGGGTCTCGGCGGGGTCGATGACGTCGTCGACCAGGCCGCGCTCGGCCGCGTAGTAGGGGTGCATCAGCTCGGCCTTGTACTCCTTGACCATGCGCCCTCGCATGGCCTCCGGGTCCTCGGCGGCGGCGATCTGCCGGCGGAAGATCACGTTGGCCGCGCCCTCCGCGCCCATCACCGCGATCTCGTTGGTGGGCCAGGCCAGTGTGACGTCCGCGCCGATGGTCTGCGAGTCCATCACGATGTAGGCGCCACCGTACGCCTTGCGCAGCACCAGCGAGATCCTGGGGACCGTGGCGTTGCAGTACGCGTAGAGCAGCTTGGCGCCGTGCCTGATGATCCCGCCGTGCTCCTGGTCGACGCCGGGCAGGAAGCCGGGCACGTCGAGCAGGGTGACGATCGGGATGTTGAACGCGTCGCACATCTGGACGAAGCGCGCGGCCTTCTCCGAGGCGGAGATGTCGAGCACGCCGGCCAGCGACTGCGGCTGGTTGGCGACGATGCCCACCGCCTGGCCGTCGAACCTGGCGAGCGCGCAGATGATGTTGGTCGCCCAGCGCTCGTGGACCTCGAGGAACTCGCCGTCGTCCACCAGCTCCTCGATGACCGCCCGCATGTCGTAGGGGCGGTTGCCGTCGACCGGGACCAGGTCGACCAGCGCGTCGCAGCTCCGGTCCGCCGGGTCCTCGGTGGGGCTCGCCGGCGGGTTCTCCCGGTTGTTGCTCGGCAGCAGGGAGAGCAGGAAGCGGACCTCCTCCAGGCACGACTCCTCGTCGTCGTAGGCGAAGTGCGCCACCCCCGAGGTCTCCGCGTGCACGTCGGCGCCGCCCAGGCCGTTGTGGGTGACGTCGGCGCCGGTCACCGTCTTGACCACGTCGGGCCCGGTGATGAACATCTGGGCCGTCTCCCGCACCATGAAGACGAAGTCAGTCAGCGCCGGCGAGTAGGCGGCGCCGCCGGCGCACGGGCCGAGCATCACCGAGATCTGCGGGATCACGCCGGAGGCCCTGGTGTTGCGCTGGAAGATGCCGCCGTAGCCGGCGAGGGCCACGACGCCCTCCTGGATCCGGGCGCCGGCGCCGTCGTTCAGCGACACCAGCGGCGCCCCGGCCGCCATGGCCATGTCCATGATCTTGTGGATCTTGGCGGCGTGGGCCTCGCCGAGCGCCCCGCCGAAGATCCGGAAGTCGTGCGCGTAGACGAAGACCTGGCGGCCGTGGACCGTGCCGTAGCCGGTGACCACGCCGTCCGTGTAAGGGCGCTTGGCCTCCAGGCCGAAGCCCGAGGCCCGGTGCCGCCGCAACATGCCGACCTCGCGGAACGAACCGGGGTCGAGCAGCAGATCGATCCGCTCCCTGGCGGTCAGCTTGCCCTTGGCGTGCTGGGCCTCGGTCGCCTTCTCCGAGGGACCGCGCACGGCCTCCTCGCGGATGGCCCGCAGCTCCGCGACCCGCCCGTGGGCGTCGGTGGCGGTCCCCGTCTGCGGCGCTTCGGGCGCTACGGCCTCGGCTTGATCGGTCATGTATCGACCCTACGAAAACCCCGGCCGACCCGCCCTCGTCAGATCCGAACAGTCTCCGCCGCCGTTTGATGGCCGCGCTGCACATAGAGCGCGGAAAGGCACAGTCCGGGGCGGCGGGGCGCTGTGGGATCCCCACAGCGCCCCGTGGCCCGGGTCACTCCTCCGGGCGCACCCCGGCGCGCAGCAGCCCGTAGGTGTAGGCGTCGTCGAGCGCCTGCCAGGAGGCGGCGATCACGTTGTCCGCGACGCCCACCGTGGCCCACTCGGTGGTGCCGTCGCCGGTGGTGATCAGCACCCGGGTGGTGGACTGGGTGCCCTGCCGGCCCTCCAGGATGCGGACCTTGTAGTCCACCAGCTGGAGCCTGGCCAGCTCGGGGAAGGTGCGTTCGAGGCCGGCGCGCAGCGCCTGGTCGAGCGCGTGCACCGGGCCGTTGCCCTCGCCGGTGGCGACGATCCGCTCCCCCTTGGCCCACAGCTTGACGGTGGCCTCGTTCTCGCAGCCCGTGTCGGAGCGCTGGTCGGTGATGGTGCGCCAGGACTCCAGCCGGAAGAAGCGCTGGGGGCCGCCCTCGGCCTCCGCGCGGAGCAGCAGCTCGAACGAGGCGTCGGCCGCCTCGTAGCTGAAGCCCTTGAGCTCCTGCTCCTTGACCCGGTCGACGATCCGGCCGACCAGCTCCCGGTCCCCCGCCAGGTCGTAGCCGAGCTCCCGGCCCTTGAGCTCGACGGAGGCCCGGCCGGCCATGTCGGAGACCAGCATCCGCATCGAGTTGCCCACCAGCTCGGGGTCGATGTGCTGGTAGAGGTCGGGGTCCACCTTGATCGCGGAGGCGTGCAGCCCGCCCTTGTGGGCGAAGGCGGAGACCCCGACGTAGGGCTGGTGGGTGGCGGGGGTGAGGTTGACGACCTCGGCGATGGCGTGCGAGATCCGGGTCATCTCGCGCAGCGAGCCGGCCGGCAGCACCCGCCGGTCGTACTTGAGCTCCAGGGCGGCGACCACCGGGAACAGGTTCGCGTTGCCGACCCGCTCGCCGTAGCCGTTGGCGGTGCACTGCACGTGGGTGGCGCCGCCGTCGACCGCGGCCAGGGTGTTGGCGACGGCGCAGCCCGTGTCGTCCTGGGCGTGGATGCCGAGCCTGGCGCCGGTGTCGGCGGCCACGGTGCGCACCACGGCCTGCACCCGGGCGGGCAGCATGCCGCCGTTGGTGTCGCAGAGCACCACCACGTCGGCGCCCGCCCCGTGGGCGGTGCGCACCACGTCGAGGGCGTAGTCGGGGTTGGCGGCGTAGCCGTCGAAGAAGTGCTCGCAGTCCACGAAGACGCGGCGGCCGTGGGCGCGGAGGTGGGCCACGGTGTCCCCGATCATGGCCAGGTTCTCGGCGAGCGTGGTGCGCAGGGCCAGCTCGACGTGGCGGTCGTGGGCCTTGGCGACGACGGTGACGACGGGCGCCTCGGAGTCGATGAGGGCCCGCACCTGGGGGTCGTCGGCCACGGCGACGCCGGCCTTGCGGGTGGCGCCGAAGGCGACGAGCCGCGCGTGCCGGAACGGGATCTCGGCGCGGGCCCGCTGGAAGAACTCGGTGTCCCTGGGGTTGGCCCCCGGCCAGCCGCCCTCGATGAAGCCGACCCCGAAGTCGTCCAGGTGGCGGGCGATGGTCAGCTTGTCGGCGACGGTGAGGGTGATGCCCTCGCGCTGGGCGCCGTCACGCAGGGTGGTGTCGAACACGTGGAAGCCGTCGCCCTGGGGCTGGGTGGCGGGCTCGTCCTTGCTGGTCATGGTGGTGCGGGACTCCTGTCGAATGGAGGCGGCTGCGGGGCTTGGCTCCACTGCCCTCACGGCCCGTGTGCTCCCTCTCCGGTCCAGTGTGCCGGAAAACGAAAAGACCCCTCGCGGATGCGAGAGGTCTGCGCGCGGGTCTGAGGCACGGTGGCCGCCGACGCCTGGGTGGGCGGTGGCTGGCTCACTGTGGACCGGCGCGCTGGTCACCAATAATCATGGCGAACGAGAGCACGGGGCGAGTGTGGCACAGGCGCGCTCCCGTGCCACCCGCCGTCTCAGGATCCGGACGTCCGGGCCCGGCCGCCGCGGCCGGGCCCGTGGGCGTCCGGCTCAGGCCACCTGGTGCAGCCAGCCGTGCCGGTCCTCGGCCCGCCCGGTCTGGATGTCGACCAGGGTCTCGCGCAGCCGCAGGGTGATCTCGCCGGCCCGGCCGTCGCCGATGGTCCAGGCGCCGTCCGCCGACTTCACCGAGCCGACCGGGGTGATCACGGAGGCGGTGCCGCAGGCGAAGACCTCGCTGATGGCGCCGCTCTCGCACTCCCGCCGCCAGTCGTCCACGGTGATCCGGAACTCCTCGGTCGGGTAGCCGAGGTCGTCGGCGATCCGGAGCAGCGAGTCGCGGGTGATGCCGGGCAGCAGGGTGCCGGTGAGCTTCGGGGTGAGGATCCGGGCGTCGGCGCCGGTGCCCCGCACGAAGTAGAGGTTGGACGAGCCCATCTCCTCCACCCAGCGGCGCTCCACCGCGTCCAGCCAGACCACCTGGTCGCAGCCGTGCCTGACGGCCTCGGCCTGGGCGAGGAAGGCGGCCGCGTAGTTGCCGGCGCACTTGGCCTCGCCGGTGCCGCCTGGCGCGGCGCGCACGTAGTCGGTGGACAGCCAGACGGAGACGGGGCGCACGCCGCCGGCGAAGTAGTCGCCGGCGGGCGAGGCGATGACCATGAACAGGTACTCGTTGGCCGGCCGGTTGATGCCGAGCCCGACCTCGGTGGCGAACATGAAGGGCCGCAGGTAGAGCGTCTGCCCGGCGCCGCTCGGCACCCAGGCGGCGTCCTGCGCGACGAGCACGTCGATGGCCTCGACGAACGCCTCGACCGGAAGCTCGGGCATGCCGAGGCGCGCGGCCGAGCGCTGGAAGCGGCGGGCGTTGGCGTCGGGGCGGAAGGTGACGATCGAGCCGTCGGGCCGCCGGTACGCCTTGAGCCCCTCGAAGATCTCCTGCCCGTAGTGCAGCGCCATGGTCGCCGGGTCGAGCGGGATCGGGGCGTAGGGCTGGAGGGTGGCGTCGTGCCAGCCGCGGCCCTCGGTCCAGCGGATGGTGACCATGTGGTCGGTGAAGTACCGGCCGAACCCGGGCTCGGCGAGGGCGACGGCGCGTTCGGCCTCGGGGAGCGGCTGGGTGGAGGGCTTGAGGTCGAAGGTGATCGGGGTCGTCATGTGGGCGCGTCCTTTACGTCGGGTGGGCTTCACGTCGAGTGGGCGGACCGCGAGCCCGCGCCTGGTCGGTACTAGGACGTCCGAGCATCCGGATGCGCGACGGCCCCGCGTGTGAGATGACCGGTGTGGGGTCGATTATGACGCGGGGACCGACCGCACGCGCACGAGGGGCGGCCCAGAGGTGATGGTGGCATCCGGCGGGCGAGTTGCCCAGCCGCGCCCCGCGGGCGGCCGCGAGGTGGCCGCTCCCGGCAGGGTCGCGCCCCGCCGGGTCACCGGCAGGTGCCGACCGCAGTCGTCAGCCGGCTACTCGGGCCGCCAGCGCGTCGCCGATCGCGTCGGTGGAGCGCGGGGTGGCGGCGTCGCGCTCGGCCAGGTCGGCGGTGACGACGTCCTCGACGCGGACGGCCTCCGCCTCGTACCCGAGGTGGCGCAGCAGCAGGGCGACGGAGAGCACGGTGGCCGTGGGGTCGGCCTTGCCGGTGCCGGCGATGTCGGGCGCGGAGCCGTGGACCGGCTCGAACATCGAGGGGAAGGCGCCGGTCGGGTTGATGTTCCCGGAGGCGGCGAGGCCGATGCCGCCGGTGACGGCCGCGGCGAGGTCGGTGAGGATGTCGCCGAACAGGTTGTCGGTGACGATCACGTCGAACCGCTCGGGCTGGGTGACCATGAAGATGGTGGCGGCGTCGACGTGCAGGTAGTCGGTGCTGACCTGCGGGTACTCCTGGGCGACCCGGTCGACGGTGCGCTGCCAGAGGTGACCGGCGTGCACCAGCACGTTGTTCTTGTGGACCAGGGTCAGCTTCTTGCGGGGGCGGGCGGCGGCCCGTTCGAACGCGTCGCGGACGACCCGCTCCACGCCGTACGCGGTGTTGACGCTGACCTCGTTGGCGATCTCGGCGGGGGTGCCGGTGCGCACGGAGCCGCCGTTGCCGACGTACAGGCCCTCGGTGCCCTCGCGGACGACGACGAAGTCGATGTCGGGGCGGCCGGCCAGCGGGGTCGGGGTGTTGGGGAACAGCTTGCTGGGGCGCAGGTTCACGTAGTGGTCGAACACGAAGCGCAGCTTGAGCAGCAGCCCGCGCTCCAGCACCCCGGAGGGCACCGTGGGGTCGCCCACCGCGCCGAGCAGGATCGCGTCGTGCCCCTTCAGCCGCTCGAGCTCGGCGTCCGGCAGGGTCTCGCCGGTGGCGTGCCAGCGCTTGGCGCCGAGGTCGTACCGGGTGGTCTCGAGCTTGACGTCGCCCGGCAGGACGGCGGACAGGACCTTGAGCCCCTGGTCCACCACTTCGGGACCGATGCCGTCACCGGGAATCACCGCGAGATCGATGCTGCGAGCCATGGGGGGACCCTAACGCCGTCCCACGGCCTGACACCAGCGCGTCCACCATCCGGACGAGACCGGCGGGCGCGGCCGGTTCAGAGCGCGTCCGGCTCCTCGGTGCCGTCGAACACGGCGCCGTTGTCCCGCCGGTCCAGGGCGCGCTGGAGCGCGGCGGCCGCCTGCCGGCGGCTGGCCTCGCGCGCGGCCCGCGCCGCGGCACGGGCCCTGACCAGCGCGGAGTCGCCGGTGGAACGCGGACGGGTGACGGTCATGGGCAGCGTGGCGTCCATGGTGGATCAGCTCCAGGCGAGGGGGGCAGGGTGGTCGGGCGACGCTGCCCGAGCTTTGTTGCAGCTGAAGAGCCTCCACAAAAGTAGCGGTGATCCACAGTGATGTCTCGCTAAATACTCGACCGTCCTACTATGTGAGACGGGAATCACCCGTGGTCACGCCCCGCCGCCCCCGACGCGACTCAGCCCATGTGCGGATAGCGGTACTCGGTCGGCGGCACCTGGGTCTCCTTGATCACCCGCGGCGAGGTCCAGCGGAGCAGGTTGAACTTGGAGCCGGCCTTGTCGTTGGTGCCCGAGGCGCGCGCCCCGCCGAAGGGCTGCTGCCCGACGACGGAGCCGGTGGGCTTGTCGTTGAGGTAGAAGTTGCCGGCCGCGTACCGCAGCCGCTCGCTCGCCCGGGCCGCCACCGCCCGGTCACCGGCCAGCACCGCGCCGGTCAGCGCGTAGGCCGCCACCGACTCCATCTGGTCGAGCATCGTGTCGAAGGTGTCGTCCTCGTACACGTGGACGGCGATGATCGGGCCGAAGTACTCGGTGGAGAACACCTCGTTGTCCGGATCGGTGCAGGTCAGCACGGTGGGCCTGACGAAGTAGCCGACCGAGTCGTCGTAGGTGCCGCCCGCGATGATCTCGCACGTCGGATCGGTCCTGGCCCGGTCGATGGCCGCCTTGCTCTTGGCGAAGGAGCGCTCGTCGATGACCGCGGCCATGAAGTTGGCGAGGTCGGTCGGGTCGCCCATCGCCAGCCCCTCGGTCTCGGCGACCAGTGCGTCCCGCAGCCCGCCTTCCCACAGCGAACGCGGCACGTAGGCGCGGGAGGCCGCGGAGCACTTCTGCCCCTGGTACTCGAAGGCGCCCCTGGTGATCGCCGTCCGCACCACGGCGGCGTCGGCGCTCGGGTGCGCGACGATGAAGTCCTTGCCGCCGGTCTCCCCCACGATCCGCGGGTAGTTGCGGTACCGCTCGATGTGCGCGCCGACCTGCTGCCACAGGTAGCGGAACGTGGTGGTGGAGCCGGTGAAGTGGATGCCGGCCAGGTCGGGGTGGGGCAGCGTCACCTCGGACACCTCGCGGCCGTCGCCGGTCAGCAGGTTGATCACGCCGTCCGGCAGCCCGGCCTCCTCCAGGAGCCGCATCAGCAGCACCGCCGCGTGGGTCTGGGTCGGCGACGGCTTCCACACCACCACGTTGCCCATCAGGGCCGGCGCGGTGGGCAGGTTGCCGGCGATCGCCGTGAAGTTGAACGGCGTGATCGCGTAGACGAAGCCCTCGAGCGGCCGGAAGTCCATCCGGTTCCACACGCCCCTCGGCTGCACGGGCGGCTGCTCGGCCAGGATCTCGCGGGCGAAGTGCACGTTGAACCGCCAGAAGTCGATCAGCTCGCAGGGCGCGTCGATCTCCGCCTGCTGGATCGTCTTGGACTGGCCGAGCATGGTGGAGGCCGCGATGGTCTCCCGCCACGGCCCGGCCAACAGCTCGGCGGCCTTGAGGAAGACGGCGGCCCGGTCGTCGAAGGACAGCGCGCGCCAGCCGGGCGCGGCGGCCAGCGCGGCGTCGACGGCGTCCTGGGCGTCCTGCCGGGTGGCGTGCGCGGCCGTGCCGAGCCTGGCCCGGTGGTTGTGCGGCTGCACCACGTCGAAGCGCTCGCCGCCGCCCATCCGCCGCCGGCCGCCGATGGTCATGGGCAGCTCGATCGGGTTGTCGGCCAGTTCCTTGAGCTTGCGTTCGAGGCGGGCGCGCTCGGCGGATCCCGGCGCGTAGCTGTGCACCGGCTCGTTCACCGGCACGGGAACCTGGGTCACAGCGTCCATGACCGGGACTCCTTCACTGTTGGGGGTCGGTGTGTGTGGGGGGCGGACCAGGGGATCGGACCGGGGCATCGGACCGGGGGTGGGTCAGCGGCGCCCGGCGAGGGAGCGGGCGAAGAAGGCGAGGTTGGCGGGGCGCTCGGCCAGCCGGCGCATGAAGTAGCCGTACCAGTCGGTGCCGTAGGGCAGGTAGACCCGCATCCGATGGCCCTCGGCGGCGAGCCGGCGCTGTTCGAGGGGGCGGATGCCGTACAGCATCTGGAACTCGTAGGAGCCCGGCCGGCGGCCGAGCCGGGCGGCGAGCGACTCCGCGACGGCGATCAGCCGGGGATCGTGGGTGGCCACCATCGGGTAGCCGTCGCCGGCCAGCAGGATCCGCAGGCAGCGCACATAGGCGCGATCCACCTCGGACCGCCGCTGGTACGCCACCGAGGCCGGCTCCCGGTAGGCGCCCTTCACCAGCCGCACCCTGGCCCCCGAGGCGGCCAGCGTCTGGCAGTCCTTCTCGGTGCGGAACAGGTACGACTGCACCACCGCGCCGGTGTCGGGGAACCGCTCGCGCAGCCGGGCCAGGATCGCCAGCGTCGAGTCGGTGGTGGTGTGGTCCTCCATGTCCAGGGTGACCGTGGTGCCGGCCGCGGCCGCCGCCTCGACCACCGGCAGCACGTGGCGCAGCGCGAGGTCGTCGCCGCCGGGCAGCGCCTGCCCGAAGGCGGACAGCTTGACCGACATCTCGGCCCTGGCGCCAAGGTCCTGGGCGGCCAGCGCCTCGGCGAGCCGCAGGTACGCGTCCCGGCTGCGCAGCGCGCTCGCCTGGTCCGTGACATCCTCGCCCAGATGGTCGAACGTCACGTCGAGCCCCTCGGCGAGCAGTTCCGACGCGGCAACGAGCGCCTCCTCCCGCCGCTCACCGGGGATGAAACGGTCCACGACCGGACGGGTGACGGGCGCCGCCGAGACGATCCGCCGGACGGTGTCGCTGCGTGCCGCCGCGAGAAGGACAGGTCCCAGCACGGGCACCTCCACGTAAAGAGTCGGCGAAGACGAACCGGACGATGCGGGTTACCCGTGAAGGTAGGGAACGTCCGGAACACCCGCCATCGACAGCTGTCCGGCGGTCATGTCCGGGATCTCAGACATGTGTATGACCGCTGTACGAAAATGGTCGCGGAGGACCCTGCCGGCCGCGACGGGACACGACACGGCGGGACCTGAAACGCGACAGGAAAGGTGACGGCCGAGGGATGCGGACGGAGTATCAGGACCTGGTCGACGAGGTCTCCGCGCTGCTCGGGACCCCGGCGACCCTGGAGAGCCGCGACTTCGGGCTGATCGCCTACGGCGTCCACGACAGCGACGACGACGGGGTGATGGACCCGATCAGGACGCGCTCCATCCTGCGCCGCCGCTCCACGACGGCGGTGCGGCGGTGGTTCGAGAGCTTCGGCATCACCCGGGCCGCCGGCCCGGTGCGGATCCCGCCCGACCCGGCGGCCGGGGTGCTCACCGGCCGGATCTGCCTCCCGGTGCGGCACGGGGGCGTGGTGCAGGGCTACATCTGGCTGCTCGACGAGGGCGGCCTGCCGCTCGACGACCCGCGGCTGACCGCCGCGATAGCGGCCGCCGCGCCGATCGGCGCCCTGCTCGCGGCCGAGACGCGCGCGGGCGCGCGGGTGGGCGCGCTGCTGCGCGCGGTGCTGACCGCCGACCCGGGCGACCCTGCCAGGCCCGAGCTGGCCGCGGAGCTGGCCATGGCGCTCGGTCCGGCCGCCGAGGGCCCGCTCACGGTGGCCGCGGTCCTCCCCTGGTCAGAGGACACCCCCACCGACCCGGCCCTGGCCCCCGGCGCCCTGGCCCTCTGCCTGTTGCCCGCCCGCGGCAACCCGACACGACCGCCGGCCGGCGCGTCGCCACCGACATCCGCCGACGCGGCCCCGGCGGCGGGGCGCCGGCGGGGCGCGGGCCGCGCGCGCGAGGCCGGTTCGCCGG
>NZ_BAAGPR010000148.1:0-14629 GCF_054783955.1 Streptomyces mayteni
CGACCGGCCGGGCGCGCTGCGCGCCGCGCAGCGGCTGGCCGCGGCGACCCGGCGGCTCCATCCGCGCCGGCTGCGGGGCCCCGGCCGGGCGTGGACGGCGAGCCGCGACCTCCCGACGTTTCCCGAGCAGAGCTTCCGCGATTGGTGGACGAGGAACCGTGACGACCGACAGCCGTGACCTGATCCTCGCCCGGGTCCGCCGCGCCCTGGTGGACGTGCCGGCCGACGAGGGGCCGGCGGACGTGCCGGTCCCGCGCGACTACCTGACGACGCACTCCCCCGCCGACCCGGTGCGGACGCTCGCCGAGCACCTGGCCGACTACCGCGCCGTGGTCCACCACGTGGACCCGGCGGGGCTGCCGGCGCTGATCGCCGACCGGCTGGCCGAGCGTGGCACCAGGACCCTGGTGGTGCCGCCGGGGCTGCCCCCCGAATGGCTCAGCGTGGTCGTCGGCGCCTCGGGTGATCCCGGGATCGCCGTCCGTGTCGACTCGGCGGCGGACACCCCGGCCGACCTGGACGCGGCGGACAGCGTCCTGACGGGCTGCGCGCTGGCCGTCGCGGAGACCGGCACGATCATCCTTGACGGCGGCCCCGACCAGGGGCGGCGCCGGATCACCCTGGTCCCCGACCACCACGTGTGCGTGATCCGGGCGCCCGAGCAGGTCGTGGACTCGCTGCCGCAGGCGCTGCCGCGGCTCGATCCGACCCGCCCGGGGACCTGGATCTCGGGTCCCTCGGCGACCAGCGACATCGAGCTGAACCGGGTGGAGGGCGTGCACGGACCGCGTACGCTTGAGGTGATTCTGGTCCATATCTGACACATGCCTGATCCAACGCATCTCTGACCTGACCGCTTCGGATGGGATGGGCTATGGAACTGCTCGACGGCTTCGACCGGGCGATGGACGAGTTCGACCAGCGGGTGCGGGAGGTGGGGAGTCGGCAGTGGTCGTCGCCGACGCCCTGCGCGGAGTGGTCGGTGCGGGATCTGGTGAACCACCTGACCGGCGAACACCTGTGGGCCCCCTGGATGCTGCGCGGGGCCACGCTCGCCGAGGTGGGCGACCGGTTCGACGGCGACGTGCTGGGCGACGATCCGGTGGGCGCCTGGGAGGCCGCCGCGGCCGCCTCCCGGGAGGCGGTGCACCAGCCGGGCGCGCTCGACGCCCGGGTGCACACCAGCGGTGGGCTCACGCCGGCCGACGAGTACCTGCGGCAGATGACGCTCGACCTGACGGTGCACGCCTGGGACCTGGCCAGGGGCATCGGCGCCGACGACCGGCTCGACGCGGACCTGGTGGGCCAGAGCTACGAGTACGTCGAGCCGCAGATCGACAGCTGGCAGAGCTTCGGCGTCTTCGACCCCCCGGTGTCGGTGGCGGACTCGGCACCGCTCCAGGACCAGTTGGTGGCGCTGCTCGGCCGTCGGCCTTAGGACCAGCAGTCGGGGGGTCCTCGGTCCCGGGGCCGTTACCGGGCGGGGCCGGCCGGCATAGCGTCGTCGGCATGGACACGAATGCGGCGGGAACGCTGGACGAGGCCCTGACCAGGCTGCACGCCTCGGGCCCCGAGTTCGAGGGGTGGCTGACCAACCACGCCCCGATGGCGGTGGAGGCGCTGGCCCGGCACGGGCAGGAGGCCCGGGTGCACCGCTGGGTGGACCTCTACCGGGACCGGCTCGAGGACCGGCCGAGCGGCTTCGGGCGGATCACGGCGGACAACTGGCAGACGGCGCTGGGTGACGCCCGCCATCTCACGGACTGGGCCGAGTACTTCGGGACGCTGTTGACCGAGCGGCCGTGGCGGGACGTGCTGGCGGAGTGGTGGCCGCGGCTGCTGCCGGGCATCACGAGTGCGGCCACCCACCCGGTGATCCGGGTGGGGCACGCGGTCCGGGTGCTGCTCGCCGAGGGCGAGACCGGGCCGCGGCTCGCGGAGTTGGCGCACGGTCTCGGGTACTGGGCGGCGCGGTACGAGCCGCTGCCGGCCGATCTGGTGGCGCTGCTCGCGCCCGGGTCTCCCGACGAGGCGCTCCGCGCGGTGCCGTTGGTGCCCGAGCAGTCGGGCGGCATCAGGGCCCGGCTCGCGCAGCTCGACCGGCTGCCCGACTGGGCCACGACCTCGGCTGGCGAAGGGGCGGCGGGCGAGGGGACAGCGGTGGTGGAGCGGCTCGGCGGTCTGGTGCGGGCGGCCACCGGCTACTACGCCACCCACGGCCACGGCGAGCCGGTGATGCTGGTGCACGCCGCGACCGCGCCCAACGCGGTGCTGCGGACCCTGCCGGCGCTGCCTCCCGAGCTGTGGCCGGCCAGCCTGGCGGCCGCCTGGAAGGCGAGCGCCGGGGTGGTGGCCGCCTACGGCCCGCCGGCGGGACCGACGGCGCCCGCCGACGCGGGGGGCCAGGACCCGGCCGAGCTGTTCGAGCGGGCGGCGGCCCACGGCGACGAGCACGCCATCAAGCTGGTGGACACCGCGCTCGACATGGCGGCCGCGCACCCGGCCGACCCGCTGGCGCTGCGGGCCGGGGTGCGGGCCATCGAGCTGATCGATCCGCTGGGCTGAGGCCTCAGGCGTCGAGCGCCGCGCCGAAGGCCCGGTGGGCGGGCTCGTCGAAGAGCACGAACCGCAGCTCGGTGAAGTCGCCGAGCGCGGCCGACTCGGTGACCGCGGCGACCGCGATCCGGGCCGCGTCGGCGAGCGGCCAGCGGTAGACGCCGGTGGAGACGGCGGGGAAGGCGACGGTGGCCGCGCCGAGTTCGGCGGCGACCCGCAGCGACTCCCGGTAGCAGGAGGCCAGTTGCTCCGAGCGGTCCTCGGTGCCCGAGTGGACGGGCCCGACGGTGTGGATCACCCAGCGGGCCGGCAGCCGGCCGGCGGTGGTGGCCACCGCCTGGCCGGTGGGCAGGCCGCGGCCGTAGCGGCCGGCGCGCAGCCGCCGGCACTCGGCGAGGATCTCGGGGCCGCCGCGGCGGTGGATGGCCCCGTCCACCCCGCCGCCGCCGAGCAGCGAGGAGTTGGCGGCGTTGACGATGGCGTCCACCCGCTGTTCCGTGATGTCGCCGAGTACCCGGGTGAGGGCCGGGCCGCCGGTCACGCCGGCGGCTCCGGCAGCCGGGCGGCCCAGCCGAGCCCGCCGAGCAGGTGGCGGCGGAAGTCGGGGTCGGCGAACGACTCGTCGGTGTGTCCGAGGGCGGTGTAGAAGGAGCGGCCGCCGGCGCGCTCGTGGCACCAGACGAGCGGGTGGTCGGCGCCCATCCGCCCGCCGGTGTAGGTGCTCTCGTCGGCGCTGGCCAACACCCGCACCCGGCCGCGCGGGTTGGCGGTGAAGTTGTACCACTCGTCCGTGAACTCCCAGCGGTCGCCGAGGTGCGCGGTGGCGGGGTGGTCGTGGTCCTCCACGGTGACGACGCCGGGTTGCAGCGCGGGGTGGCCGTCGAAGACGGCGCCGACCACCGAGTCGCCGAACCAGGGCCAGCCGTACTCGGTGGTGGCGGCGCCGTGCACGCCGACGAAGCCGCCGCCGGCGGCCAGGTGGGCGCGCAGCGCGGCGCGGGACGGTTCGGTCAGCGCGTCACCGCTGGTGGAGAGGAACACCACGGCGCGGCTGCCCGGCAGTCGGGCGGCCAGCTCGGCCGGGTCCTCGGTGGCGGTGACGGCGAAGCCGTGGGCGGCGCCGAGTTCGTGGAACGCCGCGACGCCGGCCGGGATGGAGTCGTGGCGGAAGCCGGTGGTCCTGGTGAAGAGCAGGATCTGCGGTGGGCTCATGGCAGTTCATGGTAGGAGCCGGCCTCCCGGCCCGGCTGCTCCGTGCCGCGCAGCAGGAGCAGGTCGTCGCCCCAGGAGTCGAGGACGGCGCCGTGCCCCGCGGCGCGGGCCTGGGGGCACCTCCCAGCGTTAGCTGGGGGAAGCTCGACGTCGGTGAAGAGCCGCCGCAGGGTGTCGGGGCGGCCGTGGGCGACGAGTTCGCCGAGCAGCCGGGGCAGCCGGTCGCCGCGCCAGGGCGGGGCGGCGAGGGGGCGCTGGGCCAACTCCCAGGTGAGGTACTTGTTGTAGGGCCTGACCCGGCGCTCCAGGGCGAAGAGGTGGGTGAGCAGCGGTGGCGCGGCCTCGGCGGCGTCCAGGTGGCCGGCGAGCGGGTGTCCGTCGCGGTGGTTCTTGAGCGCCCGGTAGGCGGAGTTGGCGAAGGCGTCGAGGTGGCCGGCGGCCAGCGACGCGGCCTCCTCAGGGGTGAGCGTGGCCTTCCGGGCCACCAGTTCGGCGATCAGCCCCTCCGGGGTGTCCTGGACGATTCGGGCGCCCACGAACGCGTAGCGGTTCCACTCGCTGTCCGATCCTGGGAGGGCGTGGCGGCGAAATTCGGCCAGTGCCATCACCACCACGTCGAGGGTCGCGGTGCGCCGGTCGCCGACGTCGGTCGCCCGGCCGTCGTGCGCGATCGCGAAGACGTCGTGGTCGGACCAGCGGGTCGACATGCCGTGGCGCGCCTTGGAGCCGGTGAGCACCACGCCGGCCACGGCCGGGTCCCGTCGGGTGGTCTCCAGCAGGGCGGCGAACTCGTGATCCGTGGCTGATTCCGCGGATGAAGCGGATGAAGGGGCCATGATCACAGCCAATCGGGGCACGGAGTACCAGGCAACCGAATATCCCGGGGCATATTCACCGGTGGGTCTTCCGCTCCGCCCCCGTCGGGCCCCATGATCTTGGGCGTACCGCTGTGAGGAGTACCTATGCCCCGTGAACACGTTGTCCGGCTGTTCGCCCGACAGGCCGGCGAGTGTGCCCGGCTGGGCTCGCCGCTGTACGCGGCGGTGCTGGAGCGGGCGGCCAGGGACGTCGCGGACGGCGGGCCCTGCGCGGACGCCGTGACGGGGTACGAGGGGGCCGGTGAGGAAGAGGCGCTGCCGCTGCGGTTGCTCGGCGGCGCGCACGCGCTGGCGCTGACCGGGCGCGCGCCGGAGCTCGCGGCACACTACCCGAGCGCGGGCGGGGAGTTCACGCCCGACGCGGTGGACGACGTCTGGCGGGCCTTCCGCTCCGTGGTGGCCGGGGAGCGGGAGTGGCTGCGGGGTTGGCTGCGTCGGCCGCCCCAGACCAACGAGGTCGGCCGCGCCACGCTGCTGCTTGCCGGGCTGCTGTACACGGTGCCCGCGGCGCAGCGTCCCATCCGGCTGTTCGAGCTGGGTTCGAGCGCCGGGCTCAACCTGCGTGCCGAGCAGTTCCGTTACACCGCCGACGGCTTCGCCTGGGGGCCGGCCGACTCGCCGGTGCGGCTCACCGACACCTGGCAGGGGTGCGTGCCTGACTGGCTGCTGGCGGGCGCCGAGCGGCACCAGGCGCTGCGGATCGTGGAGCGGCGCGGCTGCGATCCGACGCCGATCGACCCGCTGTCCACGGAGGGCGCGCTGGCGCTGCGCGCCTATGTGTGGCCCGACCAGGCGGACCGGACGCGGCGGTTGGAGGGCGCGCTGCGGATCGCGGCGAAGGTGCCGGCCACGGTCGAGGCGGCGGGCGCCGCCGACTTCCTGGCGGAGGTGGAGCTGGAGCCCGGCACGGTGACGGTGATCTGGCACTCGGTGATGCGCCAGTACGTGCCGGCGGACGAGTGGGCCAGGGTGGAGCGGGAGCTGGACCGGCTGGCGGCCGCGGCGACCCCGGACGCCGGCTTCGCCCATCTGGCCTTCGAACCGCGCGTGGTGGCGGGCGAGTCCGGGTTCTGGCTCTCGGCCCGGGTCGACGCCGGGCCGGAGCGGCTGCTGGCGAGCGCGATGCCGCACGGGCTGCCCGCCCGCTGGCCGGACCGGGAACCCTGACGCACGATGGGGTCATGGCACAGACGATGAGCGAGCCCGAGTGGCGGGCCTTCGTTTCCGCGGGTACCAGGACCGCCAAGCTCGCCACGGTGCGGGCCGACGGTTCCCCGCACCTCGCCCCGGTGTGGTTCGTGCTGGACGGCGACGACGTCGTGCTGAACACCGGCGCGAACACCGTGAAGGGCCGCAACCTGGCGCGGGACGGCCGGGCGGCGCTCTGTGTGGACGACGACACGCCGCCCTTCGCCTTCGTGGTGATCCACGGCCGCGCCACCCTGAGTGAGGATCCGGCCGAACTGCTGACCTGGGCGACCAGGATCGGCGGGCGCTACCTGGGCGAGGACGCGGCGGAGCGGACCGGGGCGCGGAACGCGGTGCCGGGCGAGCTGTTGGTCCGGCTGCGGATCGAGAAGGTCATCGCCTACTCCGCGTTGGCCGACTGAGCTGTGAGCCGGGGCGAACCGCGGCCGGCGCGCCGGCCGTCAGCCGTCGGCGCTCAGCCGTCCAACCAGGTGCGGCGGTCGCGGGCCAGGCCGTAGAGGGTCTCGACGGCGTCCGGCGCGAGCGCGCCGCCGAGCCTGGCCAGGCCGTCGAGCGCGGCGTCCGGCAGCACCTCGACGTCCCACAGCCCGGGTGCCACGCTGACCGCCGCCGCGGCAACCGGCACCAGGACCGGCCTGACCGGCACCCGGAAGCCGGCGGCGAGCGAGAGCGCGTGGGCCGCGCGCCGGGCGTCGCGCCGGCAGCGCCGGACGTGGGGCTCGGCGCGTCCCCGGTCGGTGCGCACCTCCTCCTCGTCGACGGTCAGCCGGGCGCCGCGGCGCAGCACCGGCCGGAGGCCGAGCACGCCGGCGGGCCCGATGGCCAGGTGCGGGATGGTGGCGGCACCGGGCAGCGGGATCGAGTGCAGGACCCGCCACCCCGCGCCGGCGAGCGCGTCGAGCCGGGCGCCGGTCAGCTCCTCGCCGCGCAGTTCGGCAAGGAGCGCGTCCCGGGCGGCGGCCCGGCCGAGCAGCCGGTCGAGGACGAGCCTGGCCCGGCCGGCGGGCAGCGCGGCCACCCGGCCGTGCAGGATCTCCCCCGGCCGGTTCGGGGCCAGGTCGTCGTCCGGGTGCAGCCACAGCGGTCCGCCGCCGCCCACCGGCCGGTCGTCCGGCGCCGGCGGGACCGCGTCGCCTCGTTCCCTACCGCCCATGACACCATCGTCCAGGTCCGGAGACCGAAGGTCATCTCCGGCGGCGGATTCGGGAGGAGACCGGTGGTGACACGGCTGATCGACACCGTGGCATGGGTGCACCTGGTGGACGGCAGGGTCCTCACGGCGCGGTCCCGGGGGCGGGACGTTTTCTATATCCCAGGCGGCAAGCGGGACCCGGGCGAGAGCGACCTCGAGGCGCTGGTGCGCGAGGTGCGCGAGGAGCTGACGGTGGCGCTGCTTCCCGAGACGGTCGCCCACCTGGGCACCTGGACCGGCGCGGCGCACGGCCAGCCGGCGGGCACCCTGGTGCGGATGGCCTGCTACACGGGCGAGTACCGGGGCACGCTGGCGGCGAGCAGCGAGATCGAGGAGATCGCCTGGTTCGGGCTCGCCGAGAAGCACCGCACGGCGGTGGTGGACCACGAGGTGTTCGACCTGCTGGCCGGCCGGGGCGAGGTGTGGTGAGCGCCGGGCGGTGAGTCGCGTTCGCGGCCCCCACCGTGACGGGTCTCTTCCGTACGATGGGGGCCGGTGAACTGAAGGGCGGCGCGGTGGCCGGAACACGGACCGATGGGCGGGTGGAGCGCGGTAACCAGACGCGCCGGCTGGTGCTCGGGCGCACCATGGACATCGCGTCGGTCGAGGGTCTCGAGGGTCTGTCGATCGGGCGGATCGCCACCGAGCTCGGGCTCAGCAAGAGCGGGGTGTTCGCGCTGTTCGGCTCCAAGGAGGAGCTGCAGTTGGCGACGGTCAGGGCGGCGCGGGCCGTGTTCGCGGACCGGGTGGCCGGCCCCGCGGCCGCCGTCCCACCGGGGATCGGCCGGATCTGGCGGCTCTGCCTGGCGTATCTGGAGTACTCGCGGACCCGGGTCTTCTCCGGCGGCTGCTTCTTCACCACGGTGGCGGCGGAGTTCGGCGCCCGCAGCGGGCCGGTGCGGGACGCGGTGGCGGCGGCGCGCGTCGAGTGGTGCGACCACGTGACGGGGATCGTCGAGGAGGCCAGGGTGGCCGGCGCGCTGCGGGCCGACACCAACGTCGACCAGCTGGCCTTCGAGCTGATGGCGCTGCTGGAGATGGCCAACGCGGACTCGGCGCTGCACCGCGACGACCGGGGCTACGACCGGGCGGCGGCGGGCGTCGAGGCGCGCCTGCGGGCCACGGCCACCGACCCGGCGCTGGTCGACGCCCTCCGCTAGGGCGTGTCCGGCCCGGTCGGCCGTCAGCGGGCCTCGTCGGGCGTCAGCGGGGCTCGTCGGCCGCGACGAAGTCGACGATGGCCCTGACGACGGCGGGGTCGGAGACGATCCGCCGGTGGCCGAGCCCCTGGGTGACCATCAGCCGGGACTGCCCCTGGTAGGCGTCGGCCAGCAGCCGGGACTGCCCGATGTCGATCATGTCGTCCGCCGAGTCGTGGACCAGCAACATCGGCATGGTCAGCTCGGCGGGCCGGTGGGTGGCGGAGAAGCGGCGCCAGATGTCGGCCTCGCCGGGGAAGACCCGCCGCTCGACGCCCTGCCTGAGCCGGGGCTTGAGTCGGTCGCTCAGCCCGAGCGAGGCGCAGAAGCTGTCGATCAGGTAGCCGAACTCGGCGGGCGCCGCGACCGAGACCAGCCGGTCGGCCTTGACCTCGTCGCGGAGGGCGAAGAAGAGCGAGAGGCCGCCGACCGAGTGGCCGACGGCGGCGACGAACCGGCCGTGCTCGGCGTGCAGCAGCCTGGCCAGCTCCCGGTACTCCAGGATCGAGGTCTCGCGGCCCTCGGACTCGCCGCAACTGGGCGCGTCGTAGGTCACCGGGCTGAACCCGGCGTCCAGCAGGGCCTCGGCGAGCGCGGTGAGACGGGAGGCGCGGGAGAGCCAGCCGTGCGCCAGGAGCACGGGCCGACGGCCGTCCCCCCAGGCGTAGACCACGGTCTCCTTGCCGGCGACGGTCACCCTGTCCCGGGTGGCCCGGCGCAGCATCGGCTCCTCGGCCGGTCGCACCGCGACCCGGGTGCGGGGATAGCGCCAGAGGTCGAGCGCCCAGCGCCCGGCCAGGTCGGGGGCCAGTCGTCCCGTGGTGTTGAGCGTGGTACGGATCAGTGCGGTCCTGAGTCGCATCTCGGGCCCCCTCGGTGGACTGGTGCGCGGTTCGACGCCAGGATGTTAGCACGATCGTTCGCACAGTTTTCTCCCGCCGGAGCGACGGCGGCCGCCGGCCGACCCGGGTCCTGGTCCGGGTCCGGGCGGGCCACGGCGGCCGACCCGGACGGCCTTCGGTGCCCTACGAGTTGGCGGCCTCGACCGCCTGCCGGTCGGGCTCCTCGTCCGCCGCGCGGACCTCGGAGTCCCGCCGCACCAGCTCGGCGTACCGGCCACCGAGTGCCAGCAGTTCGCCGTGGGTGCCGCGCTCGGCGATCCGGCCGCCGTCCAGCACCACGATCTGGTCGGCGTCCCTGATGGTGGAGAGCCGGTGCGCGATGGTGATCGTGGTCCGCCCGGCCGAGAGGGCGTCGATCGCCCGCTGGACGGCCAGCTCGGTGCGGGTGTCCAGGGCGCTGGTGGCCTCGTCCAGCACCAGCACCGGCGGATCGCGCAGGATGGTGCGCGCGATGGCGAGCCGCTGCTTCTCGCCTCCGGAGAAGCGGTAGCCGCGCTCGCCGACCACGGTGTCGTAGCCGTCCGGCAGGGCGGCGATGTGGTCATGGATCTGGGCAGCCCTCGCGGCGGCCTCCAACTCCCGCTGGTCGGCGCCAGGTCTGGCGAACCGCAGGTTCTCGGCGACCGAGGTGTGGAAGAGGTAGGTCTCCTGGGAGACGACGCCGACGGCCCGGGTGAGCGAGGCGAAGCCCAGGTCGCGGACGTCGACGCCGTCGAGGGTGACCCGGCCGTCCGTGACGTCGTAGAGGCGCGGCACCAGATAGCCAAGGGTGCTCTTGCCCGCCCCGGTCGGCCCCACGATGGCGAGCGAGCCGCCGGCCGGCACGGTCAGGTCGATGCCCGACAGGGTGGGCTCGGCGGCCGGGTCGTAGGAGAAGGAGACCCGCTCGAACCGCACCTCGCCGCGCGGCCGGTCGAGCTCCACGGCGCCGGGGCGCTCGGTGATGTCCACCGGCAGGTCCAGGTACTCGAAGATCCGTTGGAAGAGCGCGAGCGACGCCTGGAGGTCCACTCCGGTCGACAGCAGCGAGACGGCCGGGCGCAGCAGCCCCTGCTGGAGGCTCACGAAGGCCACCAGGGTGCCGATCGACGGCGGAGCCCCGCCGATCTGGTACATGACACCGGCCGACCAGTAGAGCAGGGCGGGGATCGCCGCCATGATCATTCCGATGGTGGCCATCCGCCAGCGGCCGGCCATGTTGGCCCGGACCTCGAGACCGACCAGCTGCCCCGACTCGGTGGCGAAGTCCCTGGTCAGCGCCTCCGACCGGCCCATGGTCCGGCCGAGCAGCACGCCGCTGACCGACAGCGACTCGGTGACCATGGCCGCCATCACTGCCATCTGCTTCTGCCGCTGGGTGGTGATCCGCTTGCGCTCCCGGCCGACCCGGCGGGCCAGCCAGACGAAGAACGGCAGCAGCGCGAGCGAGACCAGCGTGAGCCGCCAGTCGAGCGCGAGCATGGCCACCAGGGTGGCGACCACGGCGGTCAGGTTGGAGACGAGCGAGGTGGCCGTGGAGGTGACGGTGGCCTGCATCCCGCCGATGTCGTTGGCGATGCGGGACTGCACCTCGCCGGTCCTGGTCCTGGTGAAGAACGCCAGCGGCATCTGCTGGAGCTTGCCGTAGACGGCGGTGCGCAGGTCGTGCATGACCCGCTGCCCGACGGTGGTGGAGATCAGCGTCTGCAGCACGCCGAAGATGCTGCTGGTCACGGCGGCGGCGATCATGCCGAGGGCGAGCAGCGCGAGCAGTCCGGTGCGCCGGTCGGGCAGCGCGGTGTCGATCACCTCGCGCAGCAGGAACGGCGAGGCGACGGCGACCAGCGAGGAGGCGCCGACGAGCAGGGCGACGACGGCGAGCCGGCCGCGATAGGGGCGGAACAGCCGGAGGATGCGGCGGATCTGTGCCGGGGCCTGCGGGGCGGTCTCCTCGGCGGACACCGCCCGGGGCGGGGTGTCGTGGTGCGGCATGGGCTCCTTCGTGGGTCGGGGAGGGCTCGAGCGGCGAGCCGGTGGGAAGGTGGGGTGGGTGACGGACGGGGGCGGGGCGCGGGGAGTGGGACGCGGGGTGGTCGGGACAGCCTTCCAGCCTACGGCGATCGCGCCGCGGACGGTTCAGGCGGCGGGGCGGGCGGCGGGGTGGGGGCCGGTACCCGCACGCGGCGCGTGGGGCAGCGCGTGCGGAGGTGTCGGGGCGCGGTCACCCGGCTCGGCGGGTCGGCGCGCCGGGGTGCCGGGGCGGGGGCACGGAACGGGCGGCGCTGACGCCGTCGCCGGCTGGTCCATGTCCTCGCGGCCCCTCTTCCCCGTTTCCCCCGGGGGACCTTATGCCAGGTCACCGAGGTGCGACCAGAGGGCGGCCGGGACACTGGCCGGAAGTCGCCACCGCGTGTTACCAAGGGCCATGCCCGCCCTCACCTCGTACGACGCCGTGATCGTCGGCGGCGGCCACAACGGTCTGGTGGCCGCCGCCTATCTCGCCCGGGCCGGTCGCCGGGTGCTGCTGCTCGAACGCCTCGACCACACGGGCGGCGCCGCGGTCTCCGCCCCGGCCTTCCCCGGGGTGGCCGCGCGACTGTCGCGCTACGCCTACCTGGTCAGCCTGCTGCCCGAGCGGATCGTGCGCGACCTCGGCCTCCGGCTGACGCTGCGCAAGCGGGCGTTCTCCTCCTACACGCCGGTCGTGCGCGACGGGCGCCCCACCGGGCTGCTGGTGGGCGGCGGAGAGTCGCGCACCCGCACGGCGTTCGCCGACCTGACCGGTTCCGACCGGGAGTACGAGGCGTGGCTGCGGTTCTACGCGATGACGCGCCGGCTGGCCGTCCGGGTCTTCCCGACGCTGACCGAACCGCTGCCGCGGCGCTCGGAGTTGCGTCGGCTGGTGGACGACGACGCGGCCTGGCGCGCCGTCTTCGAGCGGCCGCTTGGCGAGACGGTGGAGGACGCGTTCCGCGACGACCTGGTGCGCGGCATCGTGCTGACCGACGCCCTGATCGGCACCTTCACCTCGGCCCACGACCCGTCGCTGCGCCAGAACCGCTGCTTCCTCTACCACGTGATCGGCCAGGGCACCGGGGACTGGGACGTGCCGGTGGGCGGCATGGGCGCGGTGACCGACGCGCTGGCGGGCGCCGCGCGGGCGGCGGGCGCGGAGATCGCCACCGGGCACGAGGTGACCTCGGTGGCCACCGACGGCGTGACCGCCGAGGTGGGGTACCGCACGGAGAGCGCGGAGGGGACGGTGGGCGCGGGCGTGGTGCTGGTGAACGCGTCGCCTTCCGAACTCGCCCGGCTGCTCGGCGAGGAGCGGCCGGAGCCGGTCGAGGGCGCGCAGTTCAAGGTGAACATGCTGCTGCGGCGACTGCCGGCGCTGCGCGACCCGGCCGCCGATCCGCGCGAGGCCCTGGCCGGCACCTTCCATGTCGCGGAGGGATACCAGCAGTTGGAGACCGCCTACCGGCAGGCGGCGGCGGGCGAGCTGCCTGGCACCCCACCGAGCGAGATCTACTGCCACTCCCTCACGGACCCCTCGATCCTCTCCCCCGAACTCGCCGCGGGCGGGCACCACACGCTGACCCTGTTCGGGCTGCACACCCCGGCGCGGCTGTTCACCCGGGACAACGCCGGGACCCGGGACCGCCTGTTGGCGGCGACACTGGCCACGCTGAACGGGCAGCTGGCGGAGCCGATCGAGGACTGCCTGGCGCTGGACGCGACGGGCCGGGCGTGCGTCGAGGCGAAGACGCCGCTCGACCTGGCGGCCGAACTCGGTCTGCCGGGCGGGCACATCTTCCACGGCGACCTGGCCTTCCCGCTCGCCGAGGACGACGCGGAGCTGGCCGGTGCGGCGGCCCGCTGGGGTGTGGCCACCAAGCACGCCAACGTGCTGCTGTGCGGCTCGGGCGCCGTGCGCGGTGGCGGCGTGAGCGGCGTCCCTGGCCACAACGCGGCGATGGCGGTGCTGGGGCGCTGACTCCCGCGCCGACCGGGCCCGCGTCCCTCGCGCCGCGCGCCGGCACGCTCGCCGGCACGGGCGCAGGCGTGGGTTCGAAACTTTCGAGTTCGTGCCCGACAGACAACCTTTTCTATCGGCGGGCCCACCATGGGGCACCACCCCCCACGAGAGACGAGGAATCTCATGCAGGGCACGCACCGCTCGGGTCGACCGAGCCGCCGCCACGTGCTGCGAGCCGCCGCACTGGGCACCGGGGCGCTCGCCGTCTCCGGTCTCGCCCCCACCGGGCCGGCCGGCGCGGCCGTCCAGGACCCGCCGATCAGGCCGTTGGCCTTCGCCCACCCGGGGATGCTGCACACCCAGGCCGCCTTCGACCGGATGGCCGGCCGGGTGGCCGCCGGCACCCAGCCGTGGCAGAACGGGTGGAACCGGCTGACGGCCAACGGGCACTCGGCGAGCACCTGGACGGCACGCCCCACCGCGACCATCGTCCGCGGCGGCACCGGCGAGAACTACCCGCAGCTCTACAACGACATCCACGCCGCCTACCAGAACGCGTTGCGCTGGAAGATCACCGGCGCGGCGGCGCACGGCGACCGGGCGCGCGACATCCTCAACGCCTGGTCGGGCACGCTGACCACGGTGACCGGCAACGCGGACCGCTTCCTGGCCGCCGGGATCTACGGCTACCAGTTCGCCAACGCCGCCGAGATCATGCGCGGTTACCCGGGCTTCGACCTGGCGCGCTTCCAGCGGATGATGCTGAACGTCTTCTATCCGCTCAACGACAACTTCCTGGTGAACCACAACGACGCCTGCATCACGAACTACTGGGCGAACTGGGACCTGTGCAACATGGCCTCGATCATGGCGATCGGGATCCTGACGGACAACCAGTCGATGTTCGACCGGGTCGTGGACTACTTCCACAACGGCGCGGGCAACGGCTCGCTGCCGCACGCCGTCCCGTTCCTGCACGGCTCCACGCTGGCGCAGTGGCAGGAGAGCGGCCGGGACCAGGCCCACAGCATCATGGGCATCGGCCTGATGGGCACCATCTGCGAGATGGCCTGGAGCCAGGGCGTCGACCTCTACGGCGCGGACAACAATCGTTTTCTGAAGGCGTGCGAGTACGTGGCCCGTTACAACCTGGGCTACGACGACCTGCCCTTCACCACCTACCGGTGGGGCACCGGGCAGAACTGCGCGCAGCAGCAGCACACCACGTTCGGCGCGGGCGGCCGGGGCCAGGCCCGGCCGGTCTGGGAGCGCGTCTACCACCACTACTGGGCGAGGCGGGGGCTCAACACCCCGAACCTCTCGGAGATCGCCAGGTCGCTCAGCCCCGAGGGCGGGGGTGGCGACTACGGCACCACGAGCGGCGGCTTCGACGAGCTCGGCTTCGGGACGCTGACCTACGTGCTGAGGTGAGCGGGAGGCCCGCCCCCGGCCACGGGGGCGGGCGCCGTCACCCGGTGCCGGGGCGGCCGGGGCGCCGCGCCCGGCGCGGCGGCGGCACGGCGGGC
>NZ_BAAGPR010000149.1:0-14248 GCF_054783955.1 Streptomyces mayteni
GGCGGCCGGGCGCCGCGGGCCCGGCTCCGCACCGCGGGCGGCGTCCTGGCGCTGGTCGGCGGGGCCGGCGGCGTGGCCGCCACCTACGCCATCGACTCGACGGAGCCGGCCCTGATGGCGGCCCCCGCCTACGGCGCGATCATGCTGTCCGTCGGGTTCGCGACGCTCTCCGGCGGTCTGCTGCGGACGCTGCTCCGGTTCTTCGGCCGCCCCATCGCGGCGCTGACCGGCGCCGGCGGCTACCTCGCCGTGCACAACACCCGGCAGCGTGCGGCGAGTCTGGCCGGCGTGCTGATGACGCTCGTCCTCTTCACCGGGATCACGATCGCCACGATCTGCATCCAGGTGATCGAGAGCGACGCGATCGAGGCCGCCGGAATCGCCAAGTCCGTCGAGGACAAGAACGTGGAGACGCTGAACCTGGTGGTCGTCGGCATCATCGCGGCCTTCTGCTGCGTCATGCTCGTCAACAGCCTCTACGCGGCGACCTCCTACCGGCGCCAGGAGTTCGGCGGGCAGCGGCTGGCGGGCGCCACGCCGCGGCAGGTGCTGACGATGGTGGCCACCGAGAGCGGGCTGCTCGCCGTGATCGGGCTGTTCTTCGGCACCGTGGCGGGCCTCGCGGGGGCCGTCGCCTTCGCCGACGTCAGGCTGGAGGCCGGGCTGCCGGTGGAGACGATCCCGATCTGGCTCGGCACGGCCGCGATCGCGGTCGCCGCGACGATGGCGACCAGCCTGTGGACGGCCCGGCGGGCCCTGCGCACCCCGGCCATCCAGGCCGTGGCGGTGGCGGCGTAGCGACGCCGCTGCGCTGGCTGGGGCCGCGACGGCGCTGCGCTGGCTGGGCCTGCGGTCGTGCGGTGGCGGGCCGTAGGCCCGCCACCGGCGCGAGGCCCGGCCGGAGGCCGGGCCCGCGTCGTCGCCCGCCGAGGGCAGACCAGAGGCACGCCGCCCCGGGCCGGCCCTGCGGCTCCGCCGGACGGTTCACGCCGGCCTCAGCTTGGTGGCGCCCCAAAGGGGCGCGGGGAACTGCGCGATCAGCCACGATGGCGCCGGAGGTGAAGGTGAAGGATCGCCGGTCGCACCGCCTCCTCCGCAGCGCTCAGCGTGGCCCGGCGGAGACCGCTCTCGCCCCACGGGACTGCCGGCTCAGTCCGCCGGTGGCCAGTCCCACACCAGCCGATCCCCTGACCGCCGGGGGCCCTCCGCGCAGGCCGCCGTCAGCCGGGCCGCCACCCGCGCCCACTCGCCGTCGACGGCAAGCCGCACGCGGGCGTAGTCGAGGGCGATCGGCAGTGCCTCGGTGCGGCGCGGCCCGTCCGCGTCGAGGGTGGTGAGGACGACGACGCCGAGGTCGTTGCGGAGCGCCGGGTCGACGGCGTAGTCGTCGATGAAGTCGCCGAGGTCGTAGAGCACCTGGCGGGTCAGCCCGTGGAAGACGTGCGCGGAGCTGCCGACGATCAGCGAGGCGCCGGCCGCGAGCAGCGCGGGCGCCACGCGGCGGACGTGCGGCACCGGCTCCGACACCATGTTGGGGCCCCAGTGCGTGAACAGCAGCACCACGTCGACCCGTTCGCGCAGCGCGGCCAGCGCCTCGGCCAGCCAGTCGGGGACGCCGGCGGTCAGGTCGGCGTGGGCGACGCCGGGGCGGCCGGGGCCCGCCGCGTACTCGGCGGGGTGGTCGGTGACGCCGAGCAGCCCGATCCGCAGCCCGCCCACCGTGAGGGTGGCCGGCGCCCTGGCCGCCGTCGCGTCGGGTCCCGCGCCCACCGTCAGGATGCCGGCCGCGGCCAGGTGGTCGAGGGTGTCGAGCAGGGCCTCGGGGCCGTAGTCGAGCGCGTGGTTGTTGGCCAGCGTCACCGCCCGCACGCCGAGCCTGGCCAGGGCCTCGGCGGCCTCGGGCGGGGCGCGGAAGAAGAACGGCTTGCCGGGGATCGGGATCGGCGCGCCCCGGTCGGAGACGCAGCACTCCAGGTTGAGGAACACGGCGTCGGCCGTGGCCAGTTCGGCCCGGAGCCCGTCGGCGAGCAGCGCCGCCGTGCCGTGGCGGCCGATCTCCTCGGCCACGCCACGGCCCAGCATGGTGTCCCCGGCCAGCGCCAGCCGCGCCGTCGGGCCGGTCGGGCGTTCGGTCATCGTCCCTCAAGCCTGGCACCGGGGACGGGGCCCGGCCAGCCGAGCCCGGTCAGCGCTCCAGGACCACGGTCCGCATCCCGCCGGCCGGGACCGGCGCGTCGTGCACCACCCGCAGCCCCGCGGTGCGGCACTGGTCGAGGACCCAGCCGTGCGCCAGGCGCAGTTTGCGGTAGCTGCCGGTGTGCAGCGTCCACGCGCCGTCGGGGCCGCGCCGGTGCACCAGGTCGTGGACGACGACCGTGTAGTCGTCGAAGTCGTCCGGGTACTCGAGGAAGCAGGTCATGATCCGGTCCTCGGTGGCCCGCACCGGGAGGAAGCGGTCGGTGCCGGTGAGCGGCACGGTCAGGTCGCGGTAGGAGAGCACCGCCCGGCCGCCGGGGGCCAGGGCGTGGGCGATCTCGCCGAGCAGCGCGGCCACGTCCCCGCGGGTCGGCAGGTGGGTCAGCGTGTCGCCGAGGCAGACGACGATCGCGGCGGAACCGGGCCTGACCAGCGCGGGCAGCGCCCCGCGCAGGTCGGACCTGACGGTCCTGACCGCCGGCTCTTCGGCCGCCTGCGCGGCCAGCTCGGCGAGCAGCGGCGCGCTCAGGTCCACGGCGAACACCGGGTCGAAGCCCAGCGCGGCCAGGGCGAGGCTGCTGTGGCCAGGGCCGCACCCCAGGTCCACGGCGACGGTGCCGGCCGGGCCCGGCGCGACGCCGAGGTCGGCGAGGAACGCCCGCTGGGTGGCGGCCAGCCCGGCCGGGTCGCCGCCCAGCATCCAGGTGTAGTGCTCGGCGAGCAGCCGGTCGTAGTGGTCGGCGGGGGAGGGGACGGCGAGCGTCATGGTGGCGCCCTTTCTCTCCGGGATCCGGCCGCTCCGGGGTCCGGTGGGCCGGGAGCGAACCTAGTCCGGGATGCGGGACGGCAGGCCGCTCGCCGAACGATGTTCGGTTTTGGCGGCAGAATGGCGGCCATGGACGACATTGATTCGGCGATCCTCACCCATCTCCAGCGCGACGGACGGCTGACCAACCGCGAGCTGGCGCGCCTGGTGGGCGTCGCGCCGTCCACCTGCCTGGAGCGGGTGCGGGCGCTGCGGTCCCGTGGCGTCATCACCGGCTACCACGCGGCGGTGGAGCCGCGCGCCCTCGGCCGGTCGCTCCAGGCGCTGGTCTTCGCGCGGCTGCGGCCGCTGAGCCGGGAGGTGATCACCGGCTTCGAGAGCTATCTGTCCCGGCTGCCCGAGGTGCTCTCGGTGTACGTGGTGTCGGGCGACGACGACTTCGTGGTGCATGTGGCGGTGCCGGACATCGAGCACCTGCACGCGTTCCTGATGGACCGGTTCAGCGCGCGACGCGAGGTGGTCGGCTTCCGCAGCTCGATGATCTACCGCGAGACGGCCGGCACCGGGGTGCTGGCGCCGCTGCCGGCCAGGAGCGCGCCGGAGGATCCCAAGTCCCTTGCGTAGCGGGGACGTAGTGCGGGCGTAGTGGGGGAGTCGGCCCGGGAAAGGGGGAAGCCGCCCGGGGCGGGGAGGGAGCCCCGGGCGGCCTGTGGGGGGACGGAAGTGGATCTGGTTGTGGGGGATTGGTTGTGGGGGGGTGGTGTTGTGGGGGGTTACGTGGGGGGACGCGTCGTGCGGTGCGGGATCAGGCGCCGCCGGCCTTGCCGCCCTCGGGGGTCACGGCCCACCAGAGGTCCTGGGCGCCGTGGCCAGTGGTGTCGCCGGGCTCCTGGTCACCGGTGAAGTAGTACACCGGCCAGCAGTCGATGGTCAGCTGCGTGGTGCCGTCGGGGCGCTCGAACGGGATGATCAGCTCGGGGTCGAAGCCCAGCTCCTCCGCGACCGCCGGGTCGATGAACTCGGCCGGCTTCCAGGTCTCGAGGCAGGCGTCCAGGCAGCCGGTCGACATCGGCCAGGCGGTGTCGTTGTCGAAGCGGTAGAGGGTGCGGCCCTCCGAGTCGGAGACGATCTCGCCGAGTTCGGGGTCGTCGATGATGTTGAGCTCGTCGAACTCGCCGCCCGCCTCGGCGCCGCCGCCGCCCTCGGCCGCGTCGGAGCCGGCCGGGGCGCCGCTCGGGGCCAGCGCGTTCCAGACGCCGCCGACGCCGTGGCCGTTGACGTCACCGGGCGCGGTGTCCTCCGCGTAGCGGTAGACCGGCCAGCCGTTGAGCGTCAACTGCAGGCTGCCGTCCGAGCGTTCGACCTCACCGAGCAGCGATTCGTCGATCCCGGCGGCCGCCGCCGCGTCGTCGGCCGGCACCGCGGGCCAGGCAACCAGGCAGTCGCCCTCGCAGTTGGAGACCGGCGGATCGGCGGTGTCGTTCTCGAAGCGGTAGAGCGTGAAGCCCTCCGCGTCGGTGACCACCTCCCCCAGCTCCGAGTCCTCGGCGACGGCGAGTTCGCCGGCGGGTTCGCCCAACTGGGGCGAGGCGCCCGAGTCGTCGCCGCCGTAGCCGTCGCCGTAGTCGTAGCCGCTGTCCTGGGCGGAGCCCGCGTTCTCGATGGTGGTGGTGCTGCCGTCGTCGGCTCCGCCACACGCGACGGTGAGGAAGAGGCTGGCCACCGCCGCCACGGTCAGCGCCGAGCGGTGCGGAAAGCGCTGGCGAGTGAGCTGAGTTGTCATGGTTGCTCCTTGAAATGTGGGGTGGAGGTTGGTCAGTTGGCTAGTCGGAGGGCCAGTTCCGGGCATCGGCGGATGGCGCGTACGGCCTGTTTGCTGGTGTCCGCCGGGAGGTTGTACGTGGCGCTGTCGGGGTAGCCGTCGGGGCCGAGGGCGACCACGCTTGGCAGCACGTCGGCGCAGAGCCCGTGGCCCCGGCACAGCGTCCAGTCCACGAGCAGCTTCGGTCCGCTGTCCGAGGTCGCCGCCGGCAGCGCGATCGGCTCCGGCGGCACGGCGAGCGAGCCGACGGTGGGGCGCCCGCAGCCGCGGCCCACCGCGTGGTCGGTGAACTCGGTGAGGAACGAGTTCAGCGCCGAGTTCACGAAGTTGGCGGTGCCGTCCGGGTGGCTGCACGCGCCGCGCTTCCGCACCGAGAGCACCCGGTTGCGCACCGCGTCGAGGGCGTTGAGACCGCCGCCGTTCGCGGCCCGGTTCAGCGCCTCGGCGATCGAGGGCAGCCCCAGCGCGCACGGTCCGCACTGGTTCGCGGACTGGTCGGCCATCCAGCGGGCGACCTTGACGGTCTCGCCCACCGGGCAGGTCCCGTGCGGCAGCGGCATCACCGCGCCGGCGGCCAGCACCGCGTCGTACCGCTTGAGCGCGTCCCGGTCGAGCGTCGTCTCCTTCGCGGCGTCGGCGTCGATGAACCGGCCGTGGTAGCCGCCGATCAGCACGCCCTGCCCCGGGTCGGGCATGCCGCACAGCCACAGCACGTCGCGCAGCGGGGTGCCGACCGGCGCCTCGACCACGAACTTGCCTGCCACGCTCAGCAGCACCGTGCCCGGTTCGTTCGGCAGGCCCAACTCGCGGTAGGAGAGGGCGCCGAGCCGGGAGGCCACCGAGAGCTGCGTGAACGTCTCGGTGTTGGAGAACAGGGTGGGGGCGCCGGCCAGGCCGCTCTCGGTGGAGCGGACCTTGCGCCCGGCGGGCAGCGCGGTCAGGCCCTCGATGCCGCGGGTCAGCGCGGACGCCTCGCCGGTGACGAACCGCTCCGGCAGGTACGTCACCTCGATCTGCCGGGTGCCTGGCGGCATCTCGGCCACCGCGTCCCGCACCGACTTCTCCACGTCGGTCCTGGTGACGCCGATCGCGATCCGGTCCGCGCCCAGTGCCTCGGCCGCCAGCAGCGCGCCGTCGAGCACCAGGTGCGGGGTGCGCAGCAGCAGTTCCTTGTCCTTGAGGCAACTGGGCTCGCCCTCGCTGCCGTTGATCACCACGTGGGGTGCCATGCCGCGGCGGCCCGCCGCCTCGACGACGCCCTTCAGCTTCCTGGCGAACGGGAAGCCCGCCCCACCCCGGCCGCGCAGATCGATGTTCTCCGCGAGAGCGATCACCTCCTCCAACCGCAGCCGGGGGAGCGGGCCGTGAACCGTGAGATGCCCGACACGGTCCAGGCGGGTGGCGACGTCGAGCCCGGCCAGCAGGCGCGGCTGGCCGACGACGGCGAGCGCGGGACGCTTAGGAACGCTCATTGACGAGCCTCCTGCGGGCGATGATCCGGTGGCCGAGCACGATGGCCACGCCGACGATCGCGGCGAAGTAGGCGATGGTGACCCAGGAACCGCTCACCGGCCGGCCGGCCTTGAGGCCGTGGACCATCGAGGCGCCCCAGGCCAGGTAGGCGCTCATGTGGATGGCGCGCCACCAGCGGGCCTTGCGCGGGGTGGCGAACACGCTCCGCACGGCGCCGGAGACGGCGGTCACCAGGAACAGGTAGGCGGCGATGGTCCCGAGTCCGATCAGCACCGCGCGTCTGTCCGCGGTGAAGGGCACGAAGGCCATGGAGGCGGTGACCCGCTCGTTGGCGATCTTGACCCAGATGTGCAGGGCGAGGAACGTCAGCCCCGCCACCGCCAGGCCGCGGTGCACGCCCTGGGCCAGCAGCCGGTGGCCCGGGGCTAAGACGATCCGGTCGGTGGAGACCACGCCCCACAGCGTCGTGCCGCTCAGGGCGACCAGCGCGGCCACGCCGGCCCCCCAGTCGAGGAAGAACCAGAGGTGTCCGAAGACCCCGGCGTTCGCCGCGGCCAGCAGCACGACCATGGTCGCGCCCGCCACATAGGCGGCGATGAGCCGCGGACCGCGATCGCCGCCTGGTCCGCGCGCTCCGCCGACGGGCCCGCGGCCCGGGGCCTGGACCGGGCCGCGGACCTGGCCGCGGAGCGCACGCTGCGACCTGGGGGTCGCGGCTCGGTGAGATGCGCGACGGCGAGAAGCCGACTTGATCTCTGGGGGTGGGTAGGTGGTCATCGGGCTAAACCTCCGGGACAAGCGCCGTGACCGCAGCATGTCGAATATCGGCGCACGGGATTGCGCGATTATCCGAGCGTGATAAATTTCTGCCCGTCCAGCCGCTCCACCTGCGGCAAGGGCTAAGAAAAAACCAGTCCTGTCTTTGCTGACCGGGAAATTCAAGGGAACCTGAAAGGGTCCTTAAAGGCGACTTAAATAATTGCGAAGACGCCCCGGAAAACGCAATGACGGATTTTTTTGAGTACCTTGTGCGATGTTCTTCCGACGTTCTTCTGACGCAATGCCCGCGATCTGTCGGGTCCACACCCGACGCGAAGGAGATCCGAGATGCGTGCCCTTCTGGACCACATCTGGTTAAGCCCCAGGGAGCTGCCCGCCCTGGCCGACGAGGTGGCCGACGCGCTGCTCGACCGCGTGTCAGCCATGTCGGCGCTGCCCGAGGAGCGCCGCCGCGCGGAGATGCGTTCCGAGGTCGAGGCCGCCCTGCGCGGCGCCCTCAGCCGCCCGGAGCCCGAGACCCTCGCGGACGAGGACGGCGAGTACGGCTCGCTGACCCGCGAGCGGGCTCGCCAGGAGCTGTTCGCCGCGCTCACCACGGGCACCGCGCTCTCCGACGAGGCCCTGGCCTCCCTGGCGCCGCTCGCCCAGCGCGCGGCCTGGCCGCTGCCCACCAGCGTGCAGGCCGTGGTGCTCGGCGCGCCGGGTGAACTGCGTTTCGCCACCGACACGTTGGGCGACCCGCTGATCGGCATCACGGACGGCAGGCCCTGCGCCCTGATCCCCGACCCCGACCCGGAGGCGCGCCCCGAGCTGCGCCGCGCGCTGCCGCGCGGCCGGGCCGCCGCCGTCGGGCACGCCGTGCCGCTCGCCGAGGCCCGCTCCTCGCTGCGCTGGGCGCGCCGTCTCGTCGAACTGGCGCCTGACGCCCAGGTGTTGTTCGTCGAGGACCATCTGCCCGCGCTGCTGCTGCTCCAGGACGAGTCCCTGGTCCGCGCGCTCTCGACCCGCTGGCTGCGTCCGCTCGAGTCGCTGAAGCCCGCGCAGAGCGCGCGTCTCGAGACGACGCTGCTCGCCTGGCTGGAGGGCGGCGGCGCGCCCGAGGCGGCCAAGACGTTGAACGTGCACCCGCAGACCGTGCACTACCGGCTGCGGCAGTTGGAGAAGCTGTTCGGCCCGGTGCTGCGGGACCCGCGCAGCCGCTTCGAGTTGGAGATGACGCTGCACAGCCGCCGGCTGCTCGGCCAGGTGCGGGACGTGCAGGCCAGGATCAGCCGGCGGGCGAGGACCGCGGCCATGGCGCTGCGGCCGATGGACGTGGCCCGCGAGGCCCGCGTCAACGGCCGGTAGGGGAGGCGACCGACGGAGCGACCGGGACGACAGACAGAACGGGGCAGCGCGGAAGCGCACATGAGGAGGGCCTGCCAGGCGGATCACCGCCCGGCAGGCCCTCCTCGTCGCTGGACATGCGCTAGGGGCGGGCCCCGCACAGCTCCTGGTCGACGAGCGCGCTCATGGCCAGCTGCGTGTCCTGGCCGCCGTCGCTGGTGACGTACACCGCGGCGGTCCTCGTCCCGTCGGCGGTGGCGCCGACCCAGGTGCGGTAGCCGAGCAGCTCGCCCACGTGGCCGAAGTAGCCGCCGCCGCAGGACAACGGGAGTTCGGCAAGACCGAGCCCGTACTCCAGGCCGAGAGCGGGCGCCGGCACGGTGGTCGTCATCTCGTCGAGCCGCGCCCGGTCCAGCAGTTCGCCGCCGAGCAGCGCGGCGTAGAACCGGTTCAGGTCGCGCGTGGTGCTGATGATCGAGCCGGAGCCGACGGCCATGCTCGGGTTCAGCACCGTGACGTCGACGAGGGTGTCGGTGCCGAACGCGGCGTAGCTCCTGGCGTGCGGGCCGAGGACGAACGGGAAGGTGTCGGGGGTGCTGGTGCCCGCCAGGCCCAGCGGGCGGATGATCCGGTCGGCCACCTCGGCGGCCCAACTCCGGCCGGTGACCTCGGTGATGATCATCGCGGCGAGCACGTAGTTGGTGTTGGAGTACGACCAGTCGTCGCCGGGAGCGATGTCGCGCGGGGATCCCGTCGCCAGCGCCACCAGCTCCTCGGGGGTGTAGCCGCGGAACCGCTCGGCCCGGTAGCCGTCCGCGCTGTTCAGGGCGGCGATCTCCGGCAGGATGTCGGGGATGCCGCTGGTGTGTCGCAGCAGCTGCCGCACGGTGACCTGACGGCCGTCGTCGCCGTCGCCCCGCACCACGCCCGGCAGCCACTCCTCGACGGCGTCCTCCAGGGAAAGCCGCCCCTCGTCGACGAGTTGCAGCACGACGGTGGCGGTGAAGGTCTTGGTGGCGCTGCCGATCCGGAACCTGCCGTCCCGTGGCATCGGTATCCCGGTGCCCCGCACGGCCGTTCCGGCGCGTGCGCTGTCCCGCGTGCCTGGCGAGGTCACCTCGGCGAACACGCCGACCACACCGGTCTCGTGGATCGCGTCCACCCGCTGCTGGAGCGGGTCGGACGGCCGCGGCCGGGCCGCCGCCGCGGGCCAGGTCGTCGCGGCGAGCAGGACCGCGGCCAGGCCGGTCAGGACGAGCCGGCGTCGCCGGCGCCTTGCTGAGCCGTGCATGGTGACCTCTTCTCCGGAACGGGCGGGCGCGACGCCCATCCCACCAGCGGAACGGGGCTCGGCCCATCCGGCCGTCCCCCCGTCGCGCCGGGGGTTGGCCCCCGGAACGCACAAAGGACGGGCACCTTCCGGGGCGGGCGCTTGGCGCCCCGGAGGTGCCCGTCAGTCAGGGATGACCGCGGCTATCGCCGCCTCGTCACGGGCCGCACTCGCGACCCTCGTTGATGCAGGCCACGGCCTCGGCCATGAGCTGCTCGTTCATGACGTTGATGAAGTCACCGTGGTCGGTCGACGGGGCGTGCAGCTGCTCGGGGAAGCTGTCCACCGCGAACACCGGGCCCGGCGGGACCTCGTAGACGATCCGCTGCACCAGCTGCGGGATGGCCTGGAAGCCGCCGCCGCAGGAGCCGTCCTGCCCGGCGAACGCCACGTGCGTACGGTGGTTGGCGCTGTCCGCGTTCTGGCCGTCCCAGCAGCTCTGGAAGTCGAAGGTGCGGACCAGGTTGCTGCCCTGCGGGCAGAGCGGGTACTGCTCGGTCAGCTGCACGGAGTCCTCGAAGCCGGTGCAGCTCCAGGAGGCGTTGGCGTTGCCCAGGCCATTGGTCAGCGTCTTGGCGTCGCCGGTGATGATCCGCAGGAAGCGCGGCATGTCGACGACCTGGCTGGTCGCGTTGCCCTGGAAGGTGAGGCTGACCTCGACCGGTTCGAGGACGCGGCCGCTGTTGTGGGCGTTGTCCAGCTCGTCGTCGATCGGGGGCACGTCGTCGCGGCCGATCTGGCCCGCGTCGCCGCCACCGCCGTTGCCGCCGTCACCGGCGCCGCCACCGTTGTGGTCGCCGTTGTGGCCGCCGGCCGCGTCGATGGTCCCGTCGCCGTCCTCGTCGAGGACGCGCAGCACCGGCCAGTAGTAGGTCGACTGGTCGCCGTTGGTGCAGGTGGTGTCCGCGGCGGCCATGCTCTCGTCCGTCGCGAAGGCGTCGACCCCGATGTTGCCGATGTAGTCGTGCAGGTGGTGGGCGCCGTTGGAGACGCCGGGGGCCACGATCACGTTGTCGGAGTTGAACTGGCCCTCTTCGTTGGTGCCGCAGTCGACCGTGAACGTGCCGGTCGAGCCGTTGCCGTTATCGGCGGGCGGCGGGGTCACGTTGGGCGTGACCGTGGTGATGTCGACGAAGTCCTCGGGGAACGGACCGCCGGACACCGGCGGGGGCGCCTCGCCACCGTCGCCGCCATCGCCGCCGTCACCGCCCTCCTCCGGCGGGGTGTCGACCGGGTCGGCGCCGCCGCCCCCGCCGCCGACCTCGCACCGTGCGAAGTCCTGCAGTCCGGTCGGCGCGACCGCGCCCGTCCGCTCGATGGCGATCCTGATCCGGTCGATGGCGGCGGTGCGCTTGTCCGCCAGCGGGCCGAGGATCGCGTTGTCCACGAAGTTCGGGCCGCCCTCGCCGGCCGAGCTCGCCAGCCGGGCGTTGGCCTCGTCGATCTGCGTCTGCAACAGCCCGAGCTCGCGGTCCACCTCGGCCTGCGCGTTGGCCGGGACGTCCCCGACCTCGACGTCCGGGCACTCGATGGACCCGCCGCCGCCCGCTTCACCCTCCGCCGGCGGCGGCGCGGTGTCCACGGGGTTGGCCGGCGGCATCACCTGACAGGGGCTCATCCGGCGCAGCCGGTTGGCCTGCTGGCCTTCCACGCCGGTGGCGTCGATGATGCCCTGGATGGTCTCCTCGCGCTGGTTCTCCAGGTCACCGAGGACCTGCCGCGAGTCGCCCGGCTCGGCATCGGCGACCTCGGCCTCGTTGGTCGGGATCTGCCCGTAGGCGTCCGCGACCTGCTGGTCGAGATCGGCGAGGGCCTGGCCGACGTCGGTCCTGGCGTTGGCCGGCAGCACCTCCATGTTCTGTCCGACGTCCGGGCACTGGATCGTGCCGCCCGGTTTCCACGCCGCCTGGTGCCCGCGTGACCAGCCTCCGCCGTCGCCACCCCGGCCCCAGCCGGCCGAGGCCTGCTGGGCGACGACCACCGCACCGCCGCCCCCGACCACCAGCGCGGTCACCAACGCCACGGCTTTTGTTCTGCCTCGCGAGCGTTTGTGTGTCTGCCGACTCATGAATTGCTCCGTCTCATACAGGGATCCAGCGATTCGGGATCCGGAAGTCAGCCCTCAGGGAATGGGTCAGGCATCGGTCAGCTGCGCGTAGTCGACCAGTCCCGTCAACTCCAGATGCGTGATGTGGTCGAGCACAGTTTCGTTCGCTTGGTCCGCCAGCTCCCGAACCATGGAATTCTCGGTCGTGTGTCTGACTTGGGCGACAAGCCCGAATACCTGACCGTGTGCCCGACGCAGGATGTTTGCGAACAGGTATTCGTACTCGGCGCCGCTGGCGGCCGAGAACTGGTTGAGAAATCCCTGTTGCTGTTCATTCGGTTGGGTAGGCATGTCGATGCCCAGTTCGCGACCCGCGTTCACGGACATCTCGTCGAGCAGGGCGTGCCCGTCGACGAGGTGCTCGCCCGCGGTCCGCATCGCGTCGCTGCTGCCGCGCTCGATCGCCTGGCGGCCGGCGGGCCCCTCCCAGAGCCCGGCCAGCCGCACCCGGCGTACGAAGTCGCGGTCCAGCGCGGTGAGCGGACCGTACTGGGTGTCCAGAGTGCCCCGGCCGTCGTCGGTGAACGTGGCCGGCGGGCCGACCTCGACGTTCGGGCCGGCGTTGGCGACACGCTCGAAGAGGCTGACGGGGATGAGCAGGGCGGCCATCGTCAGCGCGAGCGCGCCGATGACAAGCGCGGTGCCCACGGTGTGAGCCGAAGTGAACGCGCCGGCGATGCCGGATCGTCGAGTAGCCATGCGAACTGCGCCCTCCAGGCCGGTTACGGGGGAGTGCGGTGGACGCTAGTGCTGGCCGGTCGACTCGCTACCGGAATCATCACCAACCGACAAAGTCCCGTAGGACCCCGGGAGTTGCTGCTACTATCCGCTGGCTTCGATGGATCCCGTTCCGACGATCCGCAGTTGCACGCGGTCGACGCTGGCGTCCTCCAGGCAGCCGAGCAGCCGATGGACGTCGTGCTCGCTGAGCGACGGGTGCGCCGTCGCCGCGAACAGGCCCCCTTCGAGGTCGGTCAGGCCGGCCCGTTCCAGCGGAACGGCGGTGGCGTCGCGGCAGCGCTCCCAGAGTTGGCGCGCCGCCAAGGTGACCCGACCGTCGTCCACGCCGTTGGCCTCGATCTCGAACAGTACCGACGTGGCCGCCGCCGCGCCGCGTTCCGGGGGATCGGTTTCGGTCAGTTCGGCGAGGCCCTCGAAGAGGCCGACGCACGCCAGCCCGGCCAACAGCCAGCCCACGGTGCGCGGCCAGCGGCGACGCGCCGGGCACGGGCCGCCGAGCGGGCGTTCCGGCAGCTCGGGGGCCGTGCCGGCGGTCGGCCCGCCGGGCGGCGCGGCCAGCGGGGTGAGCCGGCCGGCGAGCCGCCGGTCGGCGGCCGGCCGGAGGGTGGCCCCGGCGACCCGCTCCACCAGCCAGGCGACGCCGGACAGCGCCACGCCGGTGGCCATCAGGACCGGCACGAACACGAACGTGCGACGGCCGTCGTCCACACCCCCGTCGAGCAGCCAGGCGAAGCGCGGCGGCCTGGCCCGACCGCTCGCCTCCTCGGGCCCGCGCAGCTCGGCGAGCAGCTCGGCGCGCAGCCGCTCGTGCGCCTCCTCCCGCCGCAGGTCGCCCTCGCGCAGCCGCTGTTCGAGGCGGCCGACGCGGTCCAGGACGGCCAGGCCGAGCAGCAGCACCTCGACCACGAGCAGCAGCACGCCGCAGATGATGGTGCGCTGCCACTGCCAGCGGTAGAGGTAGATCACCAGATAGGCCGCGGCGCCCAGCGCGGCGGCGCCGCCGAACAGGTAACCGGCAAGCCGCGCGCTCCTCATGGCCGCGCCACCTCGACGACCTCGCCGGTGCCGCCGTCGACCAGCAGCGGCGTCCCGGGCGGGAAGCGACGCACCGCCTCCGCGGCGCCGGTGACGGTGGGCAGCCCCAACTCGCGTGCCAGCACGGCGAGATGCGAGAGCGGGCTGCCGGTCTGGGCGACCAGCCCGGCCAGCGAGGGCAGCAGCGGCGCCAGCGTCGGATCGAGGTGCCGCACCACCAACACGGCGCCGCCGGGCGGCGGTTCGGCCACCCCGTCCCACGCGACGCCGGTGACCCGGCCGCCGGTCACGCCCCGACCGGCGGCCGGATCACGGGTCCCCTCGGCGACCACGACGCCGCCCTCGGCCACCCGGAACCGGTCGGGCAACGGCACCCCGGCCACCACCCGCCGCCCCGACCAGTCCCCGGGCACCGCCCCACCCGCCAACACCCGCGCCAACTCCCCCCACCGCAACGTTCCGACCGAGCCCCGCTCGGGCGCGTCGCCCTGCTCGGGCGCGTTGGGCGACGAGGACGGGTCCGGAGGTCGGGGCGCCGCCGGCGCCTGGGCGGCGGGCCGTGCCGGGCCCGGGCCCGGCGTGCCGCCGAGGGCCGGCTGTGCCGCCGGGCCCGCGTCGGAGCCGGTTGTCGGGGCGTCGTCGTGGGCGGTGGCCCGGCCGGCCGGTGCGGCC
>NZ_BAAGPR010000150.1:0-14243 GCF_054783955.1 Streptomyces mayteni
CAAACGGCTCGCACTACTGGCCATGCACCCACCGGGACCGAGAGGTCACAACCCTACCCGTGAGGGCTGCAGAAGGGATGGTCCCCTAATGAGCACCGATGACACCCTCACCAGCCAGGAACGGCTGGCCGATCTCGACCGCGACCAGCTGCGGCAGCTGGTCGGCCTGGTGGAGTACGACGCGGCGAGCGACCCGTTCCCGCTGACCGGGTGGGACGCCGTGGTGTGGGCGGTGGGCAACGCCACCCAGGCCGCCCTCTTCCACCAGCTGGTCCTCGGCATGGAGCTGGTCGCCTACTCGGGCCCCGAGACCGGAAACCGCGACCACCACGCCTACGTGCTCCGCTCCGGCGCGGTCCGCTTCGTGCTCAAGGGCGGCGTCGACCCGGCCGGGCCGCTGCTCGACCACCACCGCCGGCACGGCGACGGCGTGGTCGACGTCGCGCTGGAGGTGCCGGACGTCGACCGCTGCGTGGCGCACGCCAGGGCCCAGGGCGCGACGGTCCTCGAGGAGCCGTACGAGCTGACCGACGAGCACGGCACCGTCCGGCTGGCCGCCATCGCCGCGTACGGCGAGACCCGGCACACCCTGGTCGACCGCTCCCACTACACCGGCCCCTACCTCCCCGGCTACGTGGCCCGCGCCGGCACCCGGGTGCGCGAGGCCGACGAGCCCCGGCGGCTCTTCCAGGCCCTCGACCACGTGGTGGGCAACGTGGAGCTGGGCCGGATGGACGAGTGGGTGGACTTCTACCGGCGCGTCATGGGCTTCACCAACATGGCCGAGTTCGTCGGCGAGGACATCGCCACCGACTACTCCGCGCTGATGAGCAAGGTGGTGGCCAGCGGCAACCACCGGGTCAAGTTCCCGCTGAACGAGCCGGCGCTGGGCAGGAAGCGCTCGCAGATCGACGAGTACCTGGACTTCTACACGAGCCCCGGCGTGCAGCACCTCGCGCTGGCCACCAATGACATCCTGACCACCGTGGACACCCTCAGGGCCAGGGGCGTCGAGTTCCTGGCCACCCCCGACTCCTACTACTCCGACCCCGAGCTTCGCGCCCGCATCGGCGAGGTCCGGGTGCCGATCGAGGAGCTGCGGTCCCGGGGCATCCTGGTCGACCGCGACGAGGACGGCTATCTGCTGCAGATCTTCACCAAGCCGCTCGGCGACCGGCCCACCCTGTTCTTCGAGTTCATCGAGCGGCACGGCTCGCTCGGCTTCGGCATCGGCAACTTCAAGGCGCTCTTCGAGGCCATCGAGCGCGAGCAGGCTAAGCGGGGCAACTTCTGAACGGGCGGCGGGCGACGGCGACCCCGGGCACGGCGGCGACGGCGACGGCGACCCCGGGCACGGCCGCGGCGACGGCGACGGCGACGGCGACGGCCTGGCCTGACGTGGATCCGGGGCATCCCTTCGGCCCGAACACCCTGCCCTACGGCAGCTTCACCGGGCCGGGATCGCCGGACCCCCGCGTCGGGGTGGCGATCGGCGACCTGGTGCTCGACCTGACGGCGGCCGCCCGGGTCCTGCTGCCGGCGGACGCGGGCCTGTTCGCCGCCGGCACCCTGGATCCGCTGCTCGCCGCCGGGCCCGCGGCCTGGGCCCGGGTCCGCGCCCGGGTGTCGGAGTGGCTGACCGACGAGCGGCACCGGCCGGCGCTCGAACCGCTGCTGGTGCCGGCCGAGTTCACCACGCCCCGGCTGCCGTTCACCGTCGCCGACTACACCGACTTCTACGCCAGCGAGGAGCACGCCACCAACCTGGGCCGGATCCTCCGCCCCGACGACGCCGCGCTCACCCCCAACTGGAAGCACCTGCCCATCGGTTACCACGGCCGCGCCGGCACGGTAGTGGTCTCCGGCACGCCGGTCGTCCGGCCGAGCGGGCAACGCCGGGCCCCGGACGGCGGGATCGTCCTCGGCCCGACCGCCCGGCTCGACTTCGAGGCCGAGGTCGGCTTCGTGGTGGGCGCGCCGTCCGTCGGCGGCCGGCCGGTGCCGCTGGCCGAGGCCGACCGGCACATCTTCGGCGTCTGCCTGGTCAACGACTGGTCGGCCAGGGACATCCAGGCCTTCGAGTACGTGCCGCTCGGCCCGTTCCTCGGCAAGTCCTTCGCCACCTCGGTCTCGCCGTGGATCGTGCCGCTGGCGGCGCTGCGCCACGCGCGGGTCGCGCCGCCGCCGCGCGACCCGCGGCCGCTCCCCTACCTCGACGACGCCGGGGCCGAGCCCTGGGGGCTCGACCTGGCCCTGACCGTGACGCTCAACGGGCACCCGATCTCCCACCCGCCGTTCGCCGGCGTCTACTGGACGGCGGCCCAGCAGCTGGCGCACCTCACCGTCAACGGCGCGCCGCTGCGCACCGGCGACCTGTTCGCCTCGGGCACCGTCAGCGGCCCCCGCCGGGACCAGCGCGGCTCGCTGATCGAGCTCGCCTGGAACGGCGCCGAGCCGCTGACGCTGCCCGACGGCTCCGAGCGTGCCTTCCTGCGGGACGGCGACGAGGTGGTGATCAGCGGCACCGCGCCGGGCCCGGGCGGCGTCCGGATCGGGCTCGGCGAGGTGCGGGGCCGGGTGTCGGCCTGAGCGCTCCGCTGGAAGTGCCGCGATGGGCCGTCGATCGCCTGCGGGACCGTCGTGGCTGGTCGCGCCCGCGCTGCGAAGCCTCCCCCAGACTCCGTCTGGGTGGGGTGCCCCCCTGCACGGAGTGCTTGGTGGAGTGCCCCCTACACGACACTGCCCCGCGCCCCTTCAGGTGCGCGGCCGAACGGCACCTGCGCCCATCGAGGTCCGTGGGGGCTGCTGTGGCCGGCCTAGGGTCGTCCGGGATCATGTCCCGGACGACTGACGACTGACGACTGACGACGGACGACCGCACGGCGACGCCGGAGAGGCACGGGCCATGAGCGAACCACGGGGCGGAACCGAGCCTCGGGGCGGGACCGAGCCTCGGCTGCGGCGGGAGCTCGGCCTCTTCGACGCGGTGATGGTCGGGCTCGGCTCGATGATCGGCGCGGGCGTCTTCACGGCGCTGGCGCCGGCCGCCAGGGCGGCCGACGCCGCCCTGCCGCTCGCGCTAACGCTCGCCGCGTTCGTCGCCTACTGCAACGCCACCTCCTCGGCCCGGCTCGCGGCGCGCTACCCCGCGTCGGGCGGCACCTACGTCTACGGCCGGGAGCGGCTCGGCGACTTCTGGGGCTACCTCGCCGGCTGGGGCTTCGTGGTGGGCAAGACGGCGTCCTGCGCGGCGATGGCGCTGACGGTCGGCGCCTACGCCTGGCCCGACCAGGCGCACGCGGTGGCGGTCGCCGCGGTGGTGGCGCTCACCGCCGTGAACTACGGCGGGGTGCGGAAGTCCGCGCTGCTGACCCGGGTGATCGTGGCCGTGGTGCTCGCGGTGCTGGCCGCCGTGGTGGTGGCCGCCGTCACCTCGGACCGGGCGACCGCCGACCGGCTGGACGTCGGCGCCGACCTCTCGGCCGCCGGGGTCGGCGGGGTGCTCACGGCGGCCGGGCTGCTGTTCTTCGCGTTCGCCGGCTACGCGCGGATCGCCACCCTGGGCGAGGAGGTGCGCGACCCGGCGCGCACCATCCCGCGGGCGGTCCCGCTGGCCCTCGGCATCGCGCTCGTGGTGTACGCGGCGGTGGCGGTCGCCACCCTGGCGGTGCTCGGCGCCGGCGGTCTCGCCGACGCGAGCGCCCCGCTCGCGGAGGCGGTGCGCGCCGCCGGGGTGCCGGAGTTGGGGCCCGTGGTGCGGGTCGGGGCCGTGGTCGCCGCGCTCGGCTCGCTGCTCGCGCTGATCCTCGGAGTCTCGCGGACCACCCTCGCCATGGCCCGCGACCGCCACCTGCCGCACGCGCTGGCCGCGGTCCACCCGCGCTTCGGGGTGCCGCACCGGGCCGAGTTGGCGGTCGGCGCGGTGGCGGCGGTGGCCGCGGCGACGCTCGACGTGCGGGGCGCGATCGGCTTCTCGTCGTTCGCGGTGCTGGTCTACTACGCCATCGCCAACGCCAGCGCCTGGACGCTCCGTTCGGCCGAGGGTCGCCGGCGCCGGATCGTCCCCGCGCTCGGCCTGGCGGGCTGCCTGGTCCTGGCCTTCGCGCTGCCGCTGGCCTCGGTGGTCGCCGGCGCCGCGGTGCTCGCGGCCGGCACGGCCGGCTACGCGGTCCGCCGCCGCGTCGCCCGCCGTGCCACCCGCCGCTGACCAGGAAACTGTTCAGCCGACTTCCGGAAACTCGCGGGCCGCGCACGGCCGTTCGCGCCCCCGGCCTTGAAACGAATCACGCGCGAAGGGTTGACGAAGACCGAGGCCACGGCCACGCTGATCACCGCTGCACCCCAGAAATGTTTTCCGGAACAGTTTCGGGGCCCGGAAGGAACTCTGGGGTCACCGCGCTTCACGTCGGTCCGCTGACCGGAGGACGCCGTGCCCAGCCCACCGCCTTTCTCCCCATCCCGACGACGCACCCTCGCCCTGCTCCTCGCGCTCGCCTCGGCCGGCGCGGCGGGGACCACCGCCTGCTCCAGGGCCGGATCCGACCGCTCCGGATCCGGCGCGACCACGCTCGAGTTCTGGGCCTGGGCCGACATCGGCCAGGCCGTGGACCTGTGGAACAGCACCCACCCCGACGTCCACGTCGAACTCTCCGCGCCCGCCGGCGGGGCGAGCATCTTCCAGCGCCTCTCCTCCGCCATCGCGGCCGGCAGCGGCGCGCCCGACCTGGTGCAGGTCGACTACAACAACCTGACCACGCTGGCCGTCGCCGGCTACCTGAAGGACATCACCGCCCAGGCCGCCGCCCTGGAGCCCGAGTTCGTGCCGTCCGCCTGGCGGCAGGTCCTCATCGACGGCCGGGTCTGGGCCGTCCCCCAGGACATCGGCCCGATGGCGATGTACTACCGGCAGGACGTCTTCGCGGCGCACGGCCTCACCCCGCCCCGCACCTGGGACGAGTTCCGCGACACCGCGGCCCGGCTCCGCGCCGCTGACGACTCGCGCTATCTGACGGCCTATCCGGCCGGCGACACCTTCTGGTTCGCCTCGCTGGCCGCGGCCCGCGGCGCCCAGTGGTTCACCACCGAGGGCGACAGTTGGCACGTCGACATCGACGGCGCGCCGTCCCGCGAGACCGCCGACTTCTGGACCGAGCTGCTCGCCGACGACCTGGTGACCACCAGCCAGCACTGGAACCCGGCCTGGCACGCCGCCCTCCAGGACGGCACGCTCGCCACCTGGCTCGGCCCCGCCTGGGGTGCCGGCACCCTCACCTCCTACCCGCCCACCTCCCCCGAGGGCGTCTGGCGGGTCGCGCCGCTGCCCAGCGTGGCCGCCGACCGGCCGTCGTCCGGCTACTGGGGCGGCTCCTCGACCGCCGTCCTGGCCGGCAGCGAACACGTCGACGCCGCCGTCGAGTTCGCCGCCTGGCTGAACACCGACCCGGACGCCGCCGACCTGCTCGTCGACCCCGAGCACTCGGCGCTCTTCCCCGCCTCGCTCAGCGGCCAGGCGCGCCCGGCCGTCTCCCGGCCGCACGAGGCGATCGGCGGGCGGCCGATCGACGACGTCTTCCGGGCGGCGGCCGACCACACCAACGTCATGACCTGGGGTCCCACGATGGACCAGGTCCGCGACGACTTCACCGACGCCGTGGCCGCCGCGCTCGGCGACGGCCGTCCGCTGCGCGACGCGCTGGCGACCGCCCAGGGCACCACGGTGGCCGCCCTGGCGCAGAAGGGGCTGAGCGTGACGGCATGAGCATCGCGACCACCCGAACCGGCGCCACCACCCCCGCCACCACGGCCCGGCGGCGGCGGGCCAGGCCAGGCCGGCTCGGCCGGCAGACCCGCCACGGCTGGGCGTTCCTGGCCCCTTTCCTGGGGCTCTTCCTGCTCTTCGAGGCGATCCCGATCGGCTACGCGCTGGTGCAGAGCCTGCGCGAGAAGCAGTGGTCGGGCCTCGGCCTGGACGGACCGGTCGAGCGGTTCGCCGGCCTCGCCAACTACCGCCGGGTGCTGGAGGACGGCGAGGTCATCGACGGCGTGCTGCGGATGTTCCTCTACGGCCTCGTGCAGGTCCCGGTGATGCTGCTGCTCGCGCTCGCCATGGCCCTGCTGTTCGACGCCGGGGTCGCCCGCGGCCGCCGCTTCTTCCAGTTCTCCGCGTTCCTGCCGCACGCGGTCCCGGGGATCGTCGCCGCGGTGCTCTGGGCCTACCTGTACGTGCCGGGGATCAGCCCGGTGGTGAGCCTGCTCCAGGACGTGAACATCGAGGTGGACTTCCTCGGCCCCGACACCGTGCTGTGGTCCATCGCCAACATCGCCACCTGGCAGTGGACGGGCTACAACATGCTGATCATCTTCGCCGCGCTCCAGGCGCTGCCGCGCGAGCTGTTCGAGGCGGCCCGGGTGGACGGGGCGGGCGGCTGGGGCATCGCGTGGCGGATCAAGATCCCGCTGGTGCGCCCCTCCCTGGTGCTCACCGCGCTGTTCTCCGTGATCGGCACCCTCCAGCTGTTCGCCGAGCCGATGGTGGTGCGCTCGCTGACCGCCAACGTCACCGCCACCTACACCCCCAACATGGCTGGTTACGCCCAGGCGTTCGGCCTCAACGACCCCAACTACGCGGCGGCCATCGCCGTCAGCCTGGCCATCGTCGCCTTCGCGCTCAGCTACGGCCTGATGCGCGCCGCCCAGCGGGGGGTGGACTCGTGAACCCGACCGCGTCCCGCCGGGTGTTCCCGGCCGGCCTCGCGCTGCTCTTCCTGCTGGCGCTGACGGTCTACTTCCTGTTCCCGCTGAGCTGGCTGGTGGTCTCGTCCACCAAGACCACGGCCGAGCTGGGCTCGACCAACGGCTTCTGGTTCGCGGACGCCGGCTTCGTCGGCGGATTCGTGGACAACCTCCGCACCCTGTTCGCCGAGGACGACGGGCGGTTCACCCGCTGGCTGTTCAACTCCGCGGTCTACGCGGGGCTCGGCGCCCTCGGCTCGACGGTGATCGCCGCCTTCGCGGGGTACGCGCTGGCCGTCTTCCGCTTCCGGGGCCGGGACGCCGTCTTCGCCGGGATCCTCGGCGGCGTGCTGATCCCTGGCACGGTGCTGGCGCTGCCGCTGTTCCTGCTGATGAGCAACCTGAACCTGACCGACACCTACCTGGCGGTCCTGCTGCCGGTGCTGGCCAACCCGTTCGGCGTCTACCTCTGCCGGGTCTACAGCGCGGCGGCGGTGCCGGACGAGGTGGTCGAGGCGGCCCGCATCGACGGCGCCGGCGAGCTGCGGATCTTCCTCACCATCGCCTCCCGGATGCTGAGCCCGGCGCTGGTGACGGTCTACCTGTTCGCCTTCGTGTCCATCTGGAACAACTTCTTCCTGCCGCTGGTGATGCTGACAGACCGCGATCTGTGGCCGGTCACCCTCGGCCTCTACGGGTGGCAGCAACAGGCCATGGCCACACCCGAGTTCACCATGCTGGTGATCGCCGGCTCGCTCGTCTCCACGGTGCCGCTGCTGGTGGTCTTCTTCGCCATGCAGCGCTACTGGCGGGCCGGACTGACCGTCGGCGCACTCAAGGGCTGAGCGCGCCGGGATCCGACAGCGCACCCACATCCGTGGAAAGGAACGTCATGACACCCCCCGACCCGGCCGGCTCCCGCGACCGGATGCGGCGGCTGCGCGCCCGCCTCGGCACCCTCGCCTACGGCGGCGACTACAACCCCGAGCAGTGGCCCGAGGAGACCTGGCTCGAGGACCTGCGGCTGATGCGCGAGGCCGGGGTCAACCTGGTCAGCGTCGGCGTCTTCTCCTGGGGCCGGCTCGAACCCCGCCCGGGCGTGCACCACTTCGGCTGGCTCGACCGGCTCCTCGACCTGCTCGCCGAGCACGGCGTCGGCGCCAACCTGGCGACGCCCACCGCGGCGCCGCCGGCCTGGCTCGCGCACGAGCACCCCGAGACGCTGCCGGTGGACGCCGAGGGGCGCCGGGTCGCGTTCGGCGCCCGTCAACACTACTGCCCGTCCTCGCCGGTGTTCCGGCACCACGCCGCGGACATCACGGAGCGGCTCGCCGAGCGCTACGCGGGGCATCCGGCGCTGGCCATGTGGCACATCGGCAACGAGTACCCGGGGCTCGCCTACTGCCACTGCGAGGTGTCGGCCGCCCACTTCCGGCGCTGGCTGGCCGAGCGCTACGGCACCGTGGACGCCCTCAACGCGGCCTGGGGCACCGCGTTCTGGGGCCAGCACTACGACAGCTTCGACTGGATCGAGCCCCCGAGGGGCCGGCTGCTCGGCGGCCCCAACCCGGGCCACCACCTGGACTTCGTCAGGTTCTCGGGCGACGAGTCGCTCGCCTGCTTCACCGCCGAACGCGACATCGTGCGCCGCCACACCCCTGACATCCCGGTGGCGACCAACTTCATGGGCGGTTTCAAGCAGCTCGACTACTGGCGTTGGGCCGCCGAGGAGGACGTGGTGGCCCTCGACATCTACCCCAACTCGTGGGACCAGGAGGGCCAGGTCTTCGCCGCCTACAACTTCGACCTGATGCGGTCGCTGCGCGGCGGCGAGCCCTGGCTGCTGATGGAGTCGGCCACCGGACCCAACGTGCAGCGGCGCCGCAACTCGGCACGCCCGGCCGGCCAGTTGCGACCCCGTTCGCTCCAGGCGGTGGCCAGGGGCGCCGACTCGGTGATGTTCTTCCAGTGGCGGGAGTCCCGGGTGGGCGCCGAGCGGTACCACTCGGCGATGCTGCCGCACGGCGGCACCCGCACCCGGGTCTGGCGCGAGGTGCGGGAGTTGGGCGGCGAGCTGCCGCGGCTCGCCGGCCTGGCGGGCGGCCGGGTGGCGGCCGAGACGGCGGTGGTGTGGGACTGGGACGCCTGGTGGGCCGTCGAACTGCCTGGCCACCCCTCGGTGGACCTGGACTTCAGGGCGCGGGTGTTGGAGCACTACCGGCCACTGTGGCACGCCAACGTGCCGGTGGACTTCGTCCCGCCTGGCGCCGACCTGAGCGGCTACCGGCTCGTCGTGGTGCCCAGCCTCTACCTGGTGGACGACGCGGGCGCGAAGAACCTGACGGAGTTCGTGCGGGACGGCGGCCACCTCGTCATGTCGTACTTCAGCGGCATCGCGGACGAGCACGACCGGGTCAGGGCCGGCGGCCATCCGGGCGCCTTCCGGGAGGTGCTGGGCCTGCTGGTCGAGGAGTTCAGCCCGCTGCAACCCGACGAGACGCGCGGCCTTGAGCACGCGGGCCGGGTCGGGGTGGCGGGCGAGTGGCAGGACGTGATCCTGCTGGACGGCGCCGAGGCGATCGCCGCGTACACCGAGGGCGAGTACCGGGGCCGGCCGGCCGTCACCCGGCACCGCTTCGGCGCCGGCACCGCCACCTATCTGGGCACCTCCCCCGACCCGGACACCATGGGCGCGCTGCTGCTCGACGCGGTCCGGCAGGCCGGCGTGACCCCGGTGCTGGAGACCCCGGACGGGGTGGAGGCGGTCAGGCGGTGCGCCGAGGACGGCACCGACCACCTGTTCCTGCTCAACCACACCGACCGGCCACGGGAGGTGGCGCTGCCGCCGGTCGCCGGCCCCGACCTGCTGGGCGGCGCGCCGCCGGACGGCGGGGTGCTGCGGCTCGACCCGTACCGGGTGGCGGTGTTCCCGGAGCCGACGTCCCGTTAGCCGACGTCCCGTTAGCGGTCGCCCACGCCCAGGGCGGCGGCCGTTTGTCATGGGAGCTCGGCCCAGGCCCCCATCGTGGCCTCCAGCGGCCTCGGGGAACATCGGTACAGCGGTTGGCTCTGAGAACGATCACGGTCCGATCGGCGCGAGAGTGCTGACGCGGTTCTCGTACTCACGGCGGGCCTTGCGCTGGGCCGGAACAGCAGGGACGCCCTGGTCGCCGTCGAGCGGGCTGGCAGCGGGCGAGGAGCCGGTGGTGCACGGCGGTGACGCGCAGGGGGTAGCCCTGGCCTCGCCGTAGGGTCACCCCCCTGGTCGAGCGCCGCCCGCTCGGCGGGCTCCAGGTCGGCCGCGCGAAGGAAGTCGGCGACCTCGCCCGGCATGTCGAGGGTGACCGGCGGCTCCGGGGCCGGGACGTCCTCCTGCCCGATGGCGGTGTGGTCGGGCACGAGGTCTACGACGGCCGTGCGGATCGCGCCGCGGCCGGCGCAGCGAGGACAGCGCGCGTCCTGGTCTTCTAGCGCAGGGTTGAGATACCGGCGAGGAAGATGTCGACCCCGACGAGGAACTGCTCGCGGTCGTCGTGCTCGCCCAGTTGAGTCGCCGCCGCGTGCACGAACGGGTACCGGCCGGGATCGATCTGCGCCCACTGCGTGGCGGTGTTCTCCAGGAAGGTCTCTCGGTCCGTGTCGCCGCCTGCGCGGAGCCGTGCGTTCGCGGCGTTCTGCGCGGCGACGCCGAGGATATAGTTCACGAGCGTGCCGGCAGCGTCGAAGCGCGCTTTCTCTGGAACGTCGAGGGCGTCCAGCAGGCGGCCGGTGTTCTCGAAGAAGTCCAGCAGCGCGGGCCGCCACGGTTGGCGGGAGAGTTCTGCCCCTACCCAGGGGTGGGCATCGATCGCATCGAATAGGCCGAGGGCGAGGCGGCGCAGAGCGCTGCGCGGGTCCGCATCGGCGACCGCGCCGGACAGCACGCCGGTGATGATGTCGTCTGCGGCCGTCGCGAGCAGATCGCTCCTGTCCGCGACGTGGTGGTAGATCGCTCCGTAGCCGGTGCTCAGGCGCACGGTGAGCGCGCGCAGCGTCAGCGCCTTCTCGCCACCGCTGTCCAGGATCTCGATCGCGGTCTGGGTGATCAGCTCCCTCGACAGGCCGTCCGTCCGCCGCGGAGCTCGCGCGGCCCCCTTCGCTGTTCTCTTCGCCATGGCCTCAGCATCGCACGGATGGAGCGTCGATCCAACTTCGTGTTAGCGTCATTGGAGTGGCGATCCAATTCGCCTCGAAGTACCACCTCACAAGGCTAGGGAAGAAATCATGACGACACCTGTCACGATCATCGGAGCAGGTCTGGGCGGCCTGACACTGGCCCGCGTACTGCACGTGCACGGCGTCCCGGCCACGGTCTACGAGACGGAGTCCGCACCGAACGCCCGCCGTCAGGGCGGGCTGCTCGACCTTCACCCCCACAGCGGGCAGGCCGCTCTGGAAGCGGCCGGCCAGATCGAGGAGTTCCGCAAGCTGATCCTGCCGGGCCGCGAGGCGTATCGGGTCATGGACCAGGCGGGGAACGTGCTGCTCGACCTGCCAGACGACGGAACCGGCGAACGCCCGGAGGCACCGCGCGGCAAACTGCGGCAGATGCTGCTCGACTCCCTGCCCACCGGCACCGTCCGCTGGGGCCACAAGGTCACCGCGGTGGCGGCCCTCGGCGAGGGCCGCCACCAGGTGGACTTCGCCGACGACACCACCGTTGTCACGGACCTGCTCATCGGTGCCGACGGCGCTTGGTCGCGCGTACGACCGCTGCTCTCCGAGGCCGCTCCGGAGTACTTCGGCGTCTGCAGCGTGGAGACGTTCCTCTTCGACGCGGGAACCCGCCATCCCGCCTCCGCGGAGGCGGTCGGGGCCGGATCGCTGTTCGCGCTCGCACCGGGGAGGGGACTGCTGGCCCACCGCGAGGGCGGTGGGACCCTGCACACCTACGCGCAGGTGAGGAAGCCCCAGGACTGGTTCGCCGGCATTGATACCACCGATGCCGCAGCACTCACCGCACGGGTCGCGAAGGAGTTCGACGGCTGGGCCCCCGAACTCACCGCCCTGATCACCGACAGCGACACCCCGCCGGCCCTGCGCCCCATCTTCACACTGCCGGCCGGGCACCGCTGGGACCGCGTACCGGGAGTGACCCTGCTCGGCGATGCCGCCCACCTCCGGGCGCCGAACGGCGAAGGCGCCAACTTGGCCATGCAGGACGGCGCTGAACTCGGCCAGGCCCTCGCCGCGCACCCCGGCGATGTGGAGGCCGCCCTCGCCGCGCACGAACACGCCATGTTCGCCCGCGCCGCCGCCGTGGAAGCGGACGACGACGGCTTCTACACGATCATGATCGACGGCCATGCGCCCCACAGCCTGGTCGCCCTGATGACCGGCGCCGAACAGGACGCGTGATTCTCACCTCGGCGCGCAGCGACAGGCACCCCGACGCCGCTCGACGACCCGCGGCCCGGACCGCGGGCATCGGCTCAGTCCTCGTGGCCGGGTGAGCTGGCGGTTCATCTGACGGCGGTAGGTGTCGTCGACCGGGTCGACCACGCGGAGCAGGCGCTCGGTCCTGGCGATGCGCCCTTACTCGGCGCATGCCTGCCCCAGCGGAGGGCGGGGCGCCCCTCGCGGCCGACCATCCGCAGCAGGTCGTACGGGCGGACCTGGTTGGTGACCAGAGAACCGGGGGCCTTGAGCACGTCCGGCCAGTGCGTGATCACCCTGTTCAGGTTCACGCGGTGGCGGGCCGGGTCCTCCAGCACCCCGTACGTTCCGGTCTCCACCCCGGGCATGGTCGCGCGCCAGCTTCCGGCCCGAGTCGCCCCCTCCGCTAGATCCCCTGCCAGGCCGGCTTGTTGTCCCAGGCATGCCGGTAGTAGTCCAGGTTGGCGAGCCGGCCGGCCGCCGCCTCGTCGACGATGACGGTGGCGTGCGGGTGGAGCTGGATGGCCGAGGCGGGGTGGCCGGCGGTGAGCGGGCCCTCGACGGCGGCGGCGACGGCCGGCGCCTTGGCCGCGCCGAAGGCCAGCAACAGGAGGTGCCGGGCGCGCAGGATGGTGCCGAGGCCCTGGGTGACACAGTGCACCGGCACCTCGTCAGGCGTCTCGAAGAAGCGGGCGTTGTCGCGGCGGGTGCGTTCGGTGAGGGTCTTGACGCGGGTGCGGGACGCGAACGAGGAGCCGGGCTCGTTGAAGCCGAGGTGCCCGTCGGTACCGACGCCGAGCAGTTGGACGTCGACGCCGCCGGCGGCCTCGATGGCCCGCTCGTACTCCTCGCCCGCGGTCCTCGCCAGCTCCGGGTCGCCCTCGGGCACGTGGACCAGCCGCGGGTCGAGGCCGAGGGGTTCGGTGACCTCGCGGGCGATGAAGGACCGGTAGCTCTGCGGGTGTCCAGGCGGCAGGCCGACGTACTCGTCGAGGGCGAAGGCCCGCACCCGGCCGACGTCGACGCGGTCGCGGGCGATCCGGGCGGCGAGGGCCCGGTAGACGGGCAGCGGGGTGGAGCCGGTGGCAAGGCCGAGCACGGCGTCGGGTCTTGCCGTGACGGCGGCCAGGATGGTGTCGGCCGCGAGCTCGCCGCCGGCGGCGGCGTCGGGCACGACGACGACCTCTGTCATGTGGTTCAGTCCCTGGGTTTCTACGGGCGGTTCAACGGGTCGGGCGGGTGGCGCGGGCCAGGAGTTCGAGCAGGTGCCGGTAGTCGTGTCCGGTGGCGCGGCTCATGCCCAGCTCGCAGGTGCGGTTGGCGGAGGCGTGGGCGGCGAAGTCGCGGCCGGCGAGTTCGGCGGCCTCGGGGGCGGTGGCGGCGGCGGTCAGCTCCGGGTGCAGCAGGCCGCGGTCGCCGGCGAAGGCGCAGCAGCCCCAGTCGGTCGGCACGTGGACGTCGTCGGCGATCCGGCGGGCGACGGCGGCCAGGGCGTCGTCGATGCCGAGCCTGGCGGTGGAGCAGGTGGGGTGCAGGGCGAGGGAGGGCAGCGGGGCGGTGACGGTGAGCCGGTCGAGCAGCGTCTCGTGGACGAACGCGACGGCGTCCACCACCCGCACCGGGCCCGGCAGTTCGTCGAGCAGCCCGGCCAGGCCCTCGGTGCAGGAGGCGGCGTCGCTGACCACGGGCAGCTCGCCCTGGCGCGTGGCGGCCCAGAGCGCGGGGCGCACCAGCTCGGCCATCCGCCGGTGGCCGCGTTCGTGGCCCTTGGACTTCCAGGGCGTGCCGCAGCACATGGCGTCGACGCCCTCGGGCACGGTGACCTGGACGCCGGCCCGGTCGCAGAGTTCGAGGAAGGCGGCGGTGACCCCGTCGCCGCCGTCGCCGTCGCCCGGGCCGAACACGGCGCCGGTGCAGGACGGCAGGTAGACGGCGGCCGGCCGCTCGGCGGGGCGTGGCCGCCGCCGGTCACCGCCGCCCGGCAGCCCCGGGTGGTAGGCGGGCATGGTGTCGGCGCCGAGCAGGGCCCGGCCGGCTCCGGTGGCGGCGGTGGCCAGCGGGGTCGGCAGAAGTCGGAGGCCAAGCGGTCTTAGGAA
>NZ_BAAGPR010000151.1:0-13783 GCF_054783955.1 Streptomyces mayteni
GCCGCTGCCGCTGCCGCTGCCGCGCGAGGCCACCCGCGAGGGCGGGTGGGTGGGCGCGGCACGGCCGCAGGCCGGACACGGCCGCAGGCCGGACACGGCCGCCGTTGGGCCCCTGCGGGCCGCCGCCCGCGCGCAGCGCGGCACCACCCCCGCGCGAAGCGCGGAACAATGGGCGGGTGGGTGGAGGAAAACCCCCGGTCAGCCGCCCGACGTGGCGGACTCCGCCTCACACCCCAGCACCGTCGCGTCCCACGGGTCGGCCAGCCAGCCGTCCGGCAGGGCCACGCGGTTCTTGGCCGAAGTGCGGCCCCGCGGGCCGTCCGCGCCGGCCGGCCACGGCTGGTCCAGGTCCAACTCGCCGAGCAGGTCGGCGAGTTCCGCCAGCGACGCCGTGACGGCCAGCCGGTTGCGCAGGGTCGCGCCGACCGAGAAGCCCTTGGTGTACCAGGCGACATGCTTGCGGAAGTCGATGACGCCGCGCGACTCGTCGTCCAGCCACTCGCCGAGCAGCCGCGCGTGCCGCAGCATCACGTCGGCGACCTCGCGCAGCGGGGGCCGGTGGGCCGTGCCCGGCCGGCCGTCGGGCGAGAGCGCCGCGACGAGGTCGGCGAAGAGCCAGGGGCGGCCGAGGCAGCCGCGGCCGACGACGACGCCGTCGCAGCCGGTCTCCCGCATCATCCGCACCGCGTCGTCGGCCGACCAGATGTCGCCGTTGCCCAGCACGGGGACCTCGGGCACGGCCTCCTTGAGCCGGGCGATGGCCGACCAGTCGGCGGTGCCGCCGTAGTGCTGGGCGGCCGTCCTGCCGTGCAGGGCGATGGCGGTCACGCCCTCCTCGACCGCGATCCGGCCGGCGTCCAGGTAGGTGAGGTGGTCGTCGTCGATGCCCTTGCGCATCTTCATGGTGACCGGGAGGCCGCCCGCGTTGGCCACCGCGGCGCGCAGGATGGCGCGGAGCAGCGGTCGCTTGTAGGGGAGCGCGGAGCCGCCGCCGCGGCGGGTGACCTTGGGGACGGGGCAGCCGAAGTTGAGGTCGACGTGGTCGGCGAGGTCCTCGTCGGCGATCATGTGGACCGCCCGGCCGACCGTCTCCGGGTCGACGCCGTAGAGCTGGATGGACCGCGGCTTCTCGGCGTCGTCGAAGTGGATCAGCCGCATCGTCTTGTCGTTGCGCTCCACCAGGGCCCGGCTGGTGATCATCTCGCTGACGAAGAGCCCCCGGCCGCCGCTGAACTCGCGGCAGAGCGTGCGGAAGGGCGCGTTGGTGATGCCGGCCATGGGCGCGAGCACCACGGGCGGGTCCACCGCGTGGGGGCCGATCCGGAGCGTCATTCCGCCATTCTCCCGCATCGTCCGTGGCCCCTCGGTCGGCGGGCCGCTCGGGACACCTTCGGGCGCCGCACACGCTGGCCATCATCCAGGCGACCATGACCGGGGGGCGGCGGGCGCGGGCGATCTGCCGGTTCGGGGCGGCGGCCGCGGTCGTGATGGTGGCCGGGCAGATGCTGTGCGGGCTGCTGGTCTGGACGGACCTGGCGGGTACGGGCTGGCGGCTGGTGTTCCTGATCAACGTGCCGGTGGAGCGGGCCGGGGTGGCCGGCGGGGTGCTGACGGGCGGGCGGAGGTTGACGGCGGACGACTGACAGAAGTCGGATGACAGAAAACAGCTGACAAAAATTGCAATCTGTCAGTTGATATGTGACGCTCGCCGCATGACACCTTCCTCCTCCACATCGACTCCGCTGCCCCACCGCCGCCTCGGCAGGACCGGGCCGACGGTCTCCGCGCTTGGCCTGGGCTGCATGGGCATGTCGCCGATCTACGGGCACGCCGACCGGGACGAGTCGATCGCCACCGTCCACGCCGCGCTGGACGCCGGCGTCACGCTGCTCGACACCGGCGACTTCTACGGCATGGGCCACAACGAGATGCTGATCGGCGAGGCGCTGCGCAGCGCGCCGGCCGCCGCCAGGGAAAGGGCGCTGACGAGCGTCAAGTTCGGCGCGCTGCGCACCGTGGACGGCGGCTTCTCCGGTGTCGACGGCCGCCCCGCCGCGGTGAAGAACTTCGTCGCCTACTCGTTGCAGCGGCTCGGCGTCGACCACATCGACATCTACCGGATCGCCCGGGTCGACCCCGACGTGCCCATCGAGGAGACGGTGGGCGCGATCGCGGAACTGGTGGACGCCGGGCACGTGCGGCACATCGGCCTGTCCGAGGTCGGCGCGGAGACCATCCGCCGGGCCGCCGCCACCGCGCCCATCGTCGACCTGCAGATCGAGTACTCGCTGATCTCCCGCGGCATCGAACGCGAGATCCTGCCGACGCTGCGGGAGCTCGGCATCGGCGTCACCGCCTACGGGGTGCTGTCGCGCGGGCTGATCAGCGGGCACTGGTCGCCGGACCGGAAGGTGGCGGCCAACGACTTCCGCGCCCACAGCCCACGGTTCAGCGGCGACAATCTGCGGCACAATCTGGGCCTGGTGGAGACCCTGCGGGAGATCGCCAGGGAGCGGGAGGCGAGCGTGGCGCAGTTGGCCATCGCCTGGGTGCTGGCCCGCGGCGAGGAGATCGTGCCGCTGGTCGGGTCCCGTACCCGGGAGCGACTGGGTGAGGCGTTGGGGGCGTTGGACGTTACCCTCGACGCGGACGACCTGGCCGCCATCGAGCGGGCGGTCCCGGCGGACGCCGCGGCGGGCGATCGCTACGGGGCGGAGCAGATGGCCATGCTGGACAGCGAGAAGTAGCGAACAGGGGGACGGGATGACCGAGGCGCTGACCCCCGAGCGCATCCTGGCGGCCACCGAGGACGTGCTGCGCCGCTACGGCCCCACGAAGGCGACCGTGGTGGACGTGGCGCGGGCGCTCGGGGTCAGCCACGGCTCGGTCTACCGGCACTTCCGCACCAAGACCGCGCTGCGGGAGGCGGTCACCAAGCGGTGGATCGACCACACCACCGTCCTGTTGGAGCCGCTGGCCGCCGGCCCGGGGCCGGCCGACCAGCGGCTGTCCGACTGGCTGACCGTGCTGTTCCACGCCAAGCGGCGCAAGGCGATGGAGGATCCGGAGCTCTTCGCCACCTACACGGTGCTGGCCGAGGAGCTGAGCGAGGTGGTCGCGGCCCATGTGGCGGACCTGGTCGGCCAGCTGACCAGGATCATCGAGGACGGCCGGGCGGCGGAGATCTTCTCCCCAGGCCCGCCGGAGGCCGCCGTCCTGGCACGGGCCGTCCACCAGGCCACCGCGATGTTCCACAAGCCGCACTTCGCGGCCCGCTGGTCCCTCCCCGACGCCGAGGCGGACTTCACGGCCCTCCGCGATCTCGTCGTCCGCGGCTGTCAGTAGTCACCCATAAACTGTGCGTACTACTGGATAAGCCGCTGAAGGAGGCGCATCATGACATTGATGATGGAGCGACCCCAGACGATAGAGACCAGCGACAGGGCGCAGTTCGAAAGACTGCTCCACACGCTGGAAAAACTTGACGTGCCCGATGGCTACCGGGCGGAGATCATCAGGGGGAGCATCATCTTGTCGCCGTGGTCCAAGGGCACTTATCGGCCCATCCTGCGGAGCATGATGCGGCAGTTGTCAGGACACGAGCCGCAGGGGCACGTGATCGACACCGCCCCCTTCTTGTTCGCGTTCCCTGGGCAGAGCAAAGCGATCGGCCCCGACCTCCATGTGTCCGACGCCGAGGCGACGGACATTGACAGCGCCCACCTGCCTGGTGCGGCACTGTCGCTCGTCGCAGAACTCACCTCCGCGGCCACGGCGCAGTACGACCGCGTGGAGAAGGTCGAGTACTACGGGAAGGGCGGCGTGCCGGTCTACGTGCTCGTCGACATGGAACGGGCGACCGTGACCGTGTACTCCAAGCCCGGGGAGCAGGGGTACCAGCGGCACACCGAGATCAAGTTCGGCGACAAGGTTGATATCCCGGCACCGTTCGACTGCGAGTTGGACACGGCCGACTGGAAGGGCTGATCAGTCGTGGGTGTGGGAGCCGCGCACGCGGCTCCCACACCGCGGTCAGCAGCCGATGAGGCGGCCGGCCAGGTAGCTCTCGACCTGGTCGAGGGAGACGCGCTCCTGCTTCATGGAGTCGCGCTCGCGGACGGTCACCGCGTTGTCCTCCAGGGTGTCGAAGTCGACGGTGACGCAGAACGGGGTGCCGATCTCGTCCTGGCGGCGGTAGCGGCGGCCGATGGCGCCCGCGTCGTCGAACTCGATGTTCCAGTGCCGGCGCAGCGCCGTGGCGAGGTCCTTGGCCTTCGGCGAGAGCTGCGGGTTGCGGGAGAGCGGGAGGACCGCGACCTTGACCGGGGCGAGGCGGGGGTCGAGGGCCATCACGACCCGCTTCTCCATCTTGCCCTTGGCGTTGGGCGCCTCGTCCTCACGGTAGGCGTCCAGCATGAAGGCCAGCATGGTGCGGCCGACGCCGGCGGCCGGCTCGATGACGTAGGGGGTCCAGCGTTCGCCGGCCTCCTGGTCGAAGTAGCTGAGGTCCTGGCCGGAGGCCTTGGAGTGGGAGGTGAGGTCGTAGTCGGTACGGTTGGCCACGCCCTCGAGCTCGCCCCACTCGGAGCCGCCGAACTGGAAGCGGTACTCGATGTCGGCGGTGCGCTTGGAGTAGTGGGAGAGCTTCTCCTTGGGGTGCTCGTACCAGCGCATGTTCTCCTCGGAGAGGCCGAGGTCGCGGTACCAGTTCCAGCGCTGCTCCATCCAGTAGCCGTGCCACTGCTCGTCCTCGCCCGGCTTCACGAAGAACTCCATCTCCATCTGCTCGAACTCGCGGGTTCGGAAGATGAAGTTGCCCGGGGTGATCTCGTTCCGGAAGGACTTGCCCATCTGCGCGATGCCGAACGGCGGCTTGCGGCGCGAGGTCTGCTGCACCTGGGCGAAGTTGGTGAAGATGCCCTGCGCGGTCTCGGGCCGCAGGTAGGCGATCGAGCCGGTGTCCTGGGTGGGGCCGAGGTGGGTGGCGAGCAGCCCGGAGAACTGCTTGGGCTCGGTGAAGCCGCCCTTGTTCCCGCAGTTGGGGCAGTTGATATCGGCCAGACCATTGGCCGGAACGTGACCGTGCTTCTCCTCGTACCCCTCCTCCAGGTGGTCGGCGCGGAAGCGCTTGTGGCAGGAGGTGCACTCGGTCAGCGGGTCGCTGAAGGTGGCGACGTGGCCGGACGCCTCCCAGACCTCGGTGGCCAGGATGACGGAGGAGTCGATGCCGACGACGTCGTCGCGCGAGGTGACCATGGAACGCCACCACTGCCGCTTGACGTTCTCCTTCAGCTCGACGCCCAGCGGTCCGTAGTCCCAGGCGGCGCGCTGACCGCCGTAAATCTCGCTACAGGGATAGACGAAGCCACGGCGCTTGCTGAGGCTGACGATGGTGTCGATCTTGTCGGCGGCCACGGTGCTCTCTTCGGGACGAAGGACGAGAAGGAATCGCCTCAGGTTACCGGCGGACGAGGGCCGCGCACCAAATCGGTTGGCCGGCGGGAGTCGAGCGGGAGTCGAGGGCCGCGCCGGCCGCCGGGAACGCGAGAGGCGCCGGTCACATCACGGGATCCACAGTTGACAATGGTTTCCAAATAACTTGAAAATGGCTGTCATGACCGCAAGACGCGCACGCTCCCGAATACGCTCCGCCGCCCTTCTCGCCGGTGTCTCGAGTCTGGGGTTGTTGCCCCTGACCGCCTGCGGGTCCGGTGACGAGGGCGGTGGCGCGGGCGCGGACGGGCGGCTCGACGTGGTGGCGTCGTTCTATCCCATGGAGTTCCTCGCCGAGCGGATCGGCGGCGAGCACGTCTCCGTCTCCACCCTCACCGAGCCCGGCGTCGAGCCGCACGACCTGGACCTCAGCCCCCGCCAAACCGCCTCGCTCAGCGAGGCCGACCTCGTGGTCTACCTCCAGGGTCTGCAACCCGCCGTGGACGAGGCCGTGGAGCAGTCCGGCGCCTCGCACGTCGTCGAGGCCACCTCGTTCACCACGCTGGAGACCCACGGGGACGACGTCGACGGCGAGGAGCACGCCGAGGAGCACGCCGAGGACGGGCACGCGGACGAGGAGCACGCCGAGGACGACGGTCACGGTCACGACCACGAGGGCGGCGACCCGCACGTCTGGCTCGACCCGGTGCGCTACGCCGAGGTGGCCCAGGGCGTCGGCGACGCGATGGCCGAGGCCGACCCGGACCACGCGGCCGACTACGAGCGGAACGCCGAGCAGCTCGTCGGGGAACTCCAGTCCCTGGACGAGGAGTTCGCCGCCGGCCTGGCCGACGCGCCGGCCAGGACCTTCATCACCACGCACGCCGCCTTCGGCTACCTCGCGGAGCGCTACGAGCTCCACGAGGAGGCCATCACCGGCCTCGACCCCGAGGCCGAGCCGAGCGCCGCCCGGATGCGGGACCTCCAGGACATCGCCAGGGAGGACGGCGTGACCACGGTGTTCTTCGAGACGCTGGTCAGCGACGAGACCGCGCGTACCCTCGCCGACGACCTCGGCCTCGAGACGGCGGTGCTCGACCCCGTCGAGGGAATCACCGAGGACTCCCCGGGCGCTGACTACCTGGAGGTCATGCGCGCCAACCTCGCGGCCCTCCAGCAGGCGCTGGGCGCCTGACCACGCCAGAGAAGGACGGCAGAGAAGGAGCGGTGAGGCCATGGAGCCCGTGATATCGCTGACCGGCGTGACCGCCGAACTCGGCGGCCGGCCCGTGCTGCGCGGCGTCGACCTGACGGTGCGGCCAGGCGAGGTGGTCGCGCTGCTCGGGGCCAACGGCTCGGGCAAGTCCACGGCGGTGCGGGCCACGGTCGGCCAGGTGCCGGTCGCCGACGGCGAGTTGACGCTGTTCGGCACCGCCGTCCACCGGTTCCGCGACTGGCACAGGCTCGGCTATGTGCCACAGCGCTCCACCGCCACCGGCGGGGTGCCGGCCACCCTGCGCGAGGTCGTCTCGGCCGGGCGGCTCGCCCGCCGCGGGCTGCGCCCGCTTGGCCGGGCCGACCGGGTCGCCGTCGACCGGGCGCTCGACCTGGTCGGGCTCGCCGACCGGGCCGGGGACTCCGTGCACGCCCTCTCCGGCGGCCAGCACCAGCGGGTGCTGATCGCCCGCGCCCTCGCCGGCGAGCCCGAGCTGCTGGTCCTCGACGAGCCACTGGCCGGCGTCGACCTGGCCAGCCAGGCCATCCTGGCCGACACCCTGCGCGCCCAGCTCGCCGGCGGGGCCACCGTGCTGCTCGTGCTGCACGAACTCGGCCCGCTGCGGCCGCTGATCGACCGCGCCGTGGTGCTGGCGCACGGCCGGGTCGAGCGCGTCGTGGAACGCCCCGGCGAGGTTGCGGCGTCGCTGCCCGAGGAAGCCGCCTGCCACCCCCACGACACGTTCGGGCAGGCCGTCGGGCCGACGCTCGGGACCGGGATCCTGTGATGTTCGAAGTCCTCGACTACCCCTTCATGCAGCGGGCGCTGCTGGCCGCCCTGCTGATCGGCGCCGCGGCGCCGGCCGTCGGGATCTACCTGGTGCAGCGCCGGCAGGCGCTGATGGGCGACGGCATCGGCCACGTGGCGCTGACCGGCGTGGCGCTCGGCTTCCTGCTCAACACCAACCCGGTGTGGATGGCGGTCGCCGTCTCCGCCGTCGGCGCGGTCGCGATGGAGCTGCTGCGCTCCTCGGGCCTGGCCCGCGGCGACATCGCGCTCGCCATGCTGTTCTACGGCGGCATGGCCGGCGGCGTGATGATCATCAACCTGGCCCCCGGCGGCTCGACCGCCAATCTCACCTCCTACTTGTGGGGCTCGGTCACCACCGTCTCGCCCGCGGACATCACCGCCATCCTGTGGCTGTCCGCCTTCGTGCTGCTGATCTCGCTCGGCCTGCGCCGCCAGCTGTTCGCCGTCTGCCAGGACGAGGAGTTCGCCCGGGTCACCGGCCTGCCGGTGCGGGCGCTCAACCTGCTGCTCGCCGTCACCGCCGCCGCCACCGTGACCGTGGCCATGCGGGTGGTCGGGCTGCTGCTGGTCAGCGCGCTGATGGTGATCCCGGTGGTGGCCGCCCAGCAGGCGACCAGGGGCTTCGCGATGACCCTGGCCGCGGCGATCTGCTTCGGCGTGCTGGTCTCGATCTCCGGCACGGTCACGTCGTACTACGCCGACGTGCCCCCAGGCGCCACCATCGTGCTGATCGCGCTCGGCCTGTTCGCGCTGGCCTCGCTGCTGGCGTTGCCGCTGGCCAGGCGGCGCGCCCGGCGCGCACTCCCGGCACGGGCGCCGGAGCCGACCCCGGAGCCGGCCGCCCGTCCGTGAGCCCCCGGAAAGCCGCTACCCTGGCCAGGCAGGACCGGTGAGGGCAAGCGGCACGCCGAACAGGGAGGCACTCGTGGAGACGTCAGGACCGCCGGTGCGTGGCCGTTCGACGCGTCAGCGTGCGGCGGTCGCCGCCGCGCTCGCCGAGGTCGACGAGTTCCGCAGCGCCCAGGAGCTCCACGACATGCTCAAGCACCGTGGCGCCTCGGTCGGGCTGACCACGGTCTACCGCACCCTCCAGTCCCTCGCCGACGCCGGCGAGGTCGACGTCCTGCGCACCAGCGACGGCGAGTCCGTGTACCGCAGGTGCAGCACCGACGACCACCACCACCATCTGGTCTGCCGCTCCTGCGGCAAGGCCGTCGAGGTGGAGGGCCCGGCCGTGGAGCGGTGGGCGGACACCGTGGCCCAGGAGCACGGCTTCGTCGACGTCCGCCACACCGTGGAGATCTTCGGCACCTGCGGCGACTGCGCCGCCGCCCGGCAGCGCGGCTCCCGGGCGGCGGACGGCTAGGACTCCTCTTCGAAGCCTCGTGCGGCGGCCGTCAGTGCCGTCAGGGCTGTCCCCTGATGGCGTCGAGGCGGTGGGCGTAGAGCACCCGCCCGCAGGGGGTGCTGTTCCGGCAGGAGGGGTCGTCGGTGTCGGCCCGGTGCTCGGAGACCGACCACAGGCGGGGCGGGTTCCCGGTCGTCGCGCCGTGTTCGAGGTAGAAGTCCTCGGGGCCGACGGCGGTGCGGATCTCGCCGCCCTCCAGCGCGAGCCGGCCGCCGGTCACGGTCGCCCGCCACAGGCTGCCGTTGCTGTAGCGGTGGCTCTGGTTGACGTAGTACCGGCCCTCGTAGCGCGCCACGCCCTGCGCCTGGTGCACGGGCAGGAAGTAGGGGGAGCCGGCCGTGGCCGGCACGGTGCCAGAGCGCCGTTCGAGCTCGGCGATCGGCCAGGCGCCGACCCGGCCGGTGGAGGGCTGGGCGGCGGTCGTCGAGCAGTACTCCCCCACCACCAGGTGGTCGACGCCGCTGCGGTCCAGGGAGAGGTACGAGGCCTTGGGCGCGCCGACGTCGACGCAGCCGGTGCCGTCGTTGTACTGGGTGGCGGTGTAGCGCCAGGTGGCCACCTGCGGCATGACGTAGCGGTAGCCGTGCCCGTACCAGACGCCGCCCTGCCGCCCGACCCGCCGGCCGTCCTGGACGTCGCTGCTGAGTCCGTCGGGGGTGCGGTCGTCGGTCGCGGCGTCCTGGTCGGGGTTGAGGTCGAAGAGGTACCGCATGTCGAAGACACGGATGCCGTTGTAGGTGTCGGCGACGTAGAGGTAGTTGCCGTACCAGACCATGCCGCCGGCGTGGATGCCGGTCTGCCCGCCCGCCGAGTGGATGGGCTGGTAGGTGATCCGGCCGTCGCCCGCGTAGTAGGGCCACACCAACAGGACGTGCCGGTAGGTGCCGGCGGCGGGGTCGGCGAAGGTGACCCGGACGCCCTTCTCGAAGCAGAGCCCGGAGGTCGAGGCCGAGCAGTTCCCGGCCGCGTCCCGCCCTGGGTTGTCGTTGTCGTACCAGCCGGTGAGGAGCGTTCCGGTGGCCGTTCCCCACGCCTCGTCCTGCTGGGCGTCGGAGACCCCGGTCAGCCCCTGGGGTATCCACTCCTGGCCGAGCGAGTCGCCCTCGTCGAAGCAGCGGACGGTGTCCGGGTCGAGCGGCGGCTTGGGGGTGGGGTCGGTGGGCGACGTCGGGTCGCCGGAGCCGAACGGGTCGGCGCACGCGCCGTCTTCGCCGAGCGGGCGGTTGGCCTGGGCGAGCAGGTTCTGCACGCCCTGCCTCGGCAGCGCGGCGGTCAGGTCGGCGATGCGGCCGCTCAGGTCGCTGCCGGCGGTGAGCGTGAACTCGCCGGCGGGCGCCGGGGCGCCCGCGCCGGGGAAGTCGAGCGCGGCCAGCTCACGCTGGCGCGGGCTGAGGGTGCCGACCTCGGCCAGCGGCTCCTGCGGCTCCCACCGGCCGTCGCCGGGGGCGTCCCCGGGGGTGGGCGTGTCAGCTGCGGGCGGCTCGGCGGCGGAGCTCGCCGGGCCCGAGACGGCCAGGCCGAGCGGCAGGATCAGTGCCAAGGTCAGCGCGGCCCCCGCGCCGCGTGACCATCGTCGTCGTGGTGACTGGCTACGTGACTGGCGTCGTAAGCGTCGTCTGATCAAGGTTCGCCCCTCGAAGTGATCGTCGAGTACGGACGAACTCAGACTGACATGGACGCAACAGAACCAGTAGCCTCCAGCGGCTCGGGCTCACCGCGACTGGGTGGGAATCTCGTTGGGCACCGCGCCGCCGAACCGCCGGTCGCGCGAGGCGTACTCGACGCACGCGTCCCACAGGTTGCGCCGGTCGAAGTCGGGCCACAGCACGTCCTGGTAGACCATCTCCGCGTAGGCGCTCTGCCAGATCAGGTAGTTCGACGTGCGCTGCTCCCCCGACGGCCGCAGGAACAGGTCCACGTCCGGCATGTCGGGGAAGTAGAGGTACTGGCTGAGCGTCCGCTCGTTGACCTTCTCCGGCGATATCCGGCCGGCCCGCACGTCCTCCGCGAGCCGGGCGGCCGCGTCCGCGATCTCGGCGCGCCCGCCGTAGTTGAGGCACATGTAGAGCGTCATCGCGTCGTTGTTCCTGGTGCGCTCCTCCGCGTACTGGAGCTTGCGGATCACCGACTTCCACAGCCGCGGCTCGCGCCCGGCCCACCGGATGCGCACGCCCATCGCGTCGAGCTCGTCGGTGCGGCGGTCGATGACGTCCCGGTTGAAGCCCATCAGGAAGCGCACCTCGTCAGGTGAACGCTTCCAGTTCTCCGTGGAGAAGGCGAACAGCGACAGGTTGTTGATGCCGAGCTCCAGGCAGCCCTTGACCGCCTCCAGGACCACCGCCTCGCCCCGCTTGTGCCCCTCGGTGCGCGGCAGGCCACGCTCCTTGGCCCAACGGCCGTTCCCGTCCATCACCACGGCCACGTGCCGCGGGATCAGCTCGCCTGGCAGCTTGGGCGGCTGGGCGCCGGACGGGTGCGGGTCGGGGGCGCGGTACTCACGACGCCGCCGGGACGACAGGATTCCGCGGGCAGCCATAGGGGGACTCCGTAACGTCGGTGCGATCCTGAGCGACCGAGGGTATCGCCGCTCAGCCCTTCTCCACGAATCTGAGCGACCGCAGTCCGCGCTCCAGATGCCAGTGCAGATAGGCCGAGACGAGGCCGCTGCCCTCCTTCACGTGCCGGGCCTCGGCGCGGTCCGCCGTCGCCCAGTCGCCGGTGAGCAGCGCGCCGAGCAGCCGCAGCGCGTCGGGTGACGGCACCACGCTGCCGGGCACCCGGCAGTCGCCGCACACCGAGCCCCCGGCGGCGAGCGAGAAGAACCGATTCGGCCCGGGGAGGCCGCACTTGGCACAGTCCTCGAAGCTGGGCGCGTAGCCGCCGACCGCCAGCGACCGGAGCAGGAACGCGTCCAGTACGAGCCCGGGGGCGTGCGCCCCGGCGGCCAGCGTACGCAGGCCGCCGACCAGCAGCAGGTACTGCTGGACGTTGGGCTCGCCCTCGTGGTCGGTGAACCGCTCGGCCGTCTCCAGCATCGCCGTCCCCGCGGTGTAGCGGGTGTAGTCGTCCACGATGTGCCGGCCGTAGGGGGCGATGGACTCGGCCTGGGTGCACAGCGGCAGCGAACGGCCGACCAGCGCGCTCCCCCGCGCGTAGAACTGCACGTCGACGTGCGAGAAGGGCTCCAGGCGCGCGCCGAACTTCGACTTGGTACGGCGCACGCCCCGCGCGACCGCGCGCACCCGGCCCTGCCCGCGGGTGAGCAGGGTGATGATCCGGTCCGCCTCGCCCAGCTTCTGGGTGCGCAGCACGATGCCGTCGTCGCGGAACAGGCTCATGCCGCCCATTCTCGCCCACCGGGCGGGCGCCGCCGCCGTGCGGGGCCGCCCCGCGCCCCGGATCGTGGAGGGTGTGAAGCCCGACGAGCCCGGTCCCTCCCGGTGGCAAGGCCGCTCCCTGCTGGCCGCCGAGCCGGCGCTGCGTCTCGGGCGCTGGGACATGTCCTGGCTGCTGCCGACGGTGCTGCTGGCCGGCATCGCGCTCGCCGACTGGAACTCGTCCGGCGAGTTCCGGGTGGTGACCTGGCTGGCGGCGGTGCCGATCGTCGCCTCGGCCGTGAGCGGGATGCTGACCACGGTGATCTTCGCGCTGCTCGCGCCGACGGCGTTCATCCTGCTCGACCTGTCCTGGGAGCACGCCGACCAGATGGGCGCCGGCGACTTCCTGCTGGTGGTGGCCGGCGGCGCGCTGGCCGTGCTGTCGCGCTGGCTGCGCGGCCGCGCCTACCGCCACCTGCTGAGCGTGGAGAACGCGGCCGAGGCGACCAGGCTCGCGGTGCTGCGGCCGATCCCGCCGGAGACGGAGGGCCTGCGCTCCGCCAGCGCCTACCTGGCGGCCGACAGCGCCGCCCAGGTCGGCGGCGACTTCTTCGACGTCCAGCCCTCGCCCTACGGCCCCCGGGTGCTCCTCGGCGACGTGCAGGGCAAGGGCACCGGGGCCGTGGACACGGCGGCCGCGCTGCTCAGCACCTTCCGGGAGGCCGGCTACCACGAGCCGCTGCTGGCCACGGTGGCGGCGCGGCTCGAGGACCGGCTGCGGCGCGAGAACGAGTACGCGGCCGGCCTCGGTGAGCGAGAGGAGCGGTTCGCGACGGCGGTGCTCGTGGGGTTCCCGGCGATGGACACGGGCTGGGTGGAGCTGGTCAACTTCGGCCACGCCGGCCCGCTGGTCGTCGGCCCGACGGGCGTCCGGCAGCTGCCGGAGGGCAGCGGGACGCCGCTCGGCCTCACCGCGATGTCCACTCCGGACGCCGGCGAGGGCGCCGGCGAGGGCGGCGGCCCGCCGGTGGAGCTGCCGCCGGTGCTGCGGGTGTCGTTCGACGGGGTCGAGACGTTGCTGCTGGTCACGGACGGTGTGACGGAGGCCCGCGACCGGGCCGGGGAGTTCCTGCCGCTGGCCGACCACCTGGCGGCGCGGGTGGGGGAGGCGTGTGCGTCGCCTGAACGGTTGGTGGCGTTGGTGGAGCGGGCGGTGCGGGGCCATACGGGTGGGCGGTTGGCCGACGACACGGCCATCCTGGCCGTGCGTCGCGCAGTGGCGTGACGGAGTCCCGCGACCGGGCCGGGGGTTCTCCCCCACCCTCCCCCAGCTAACGGCCCCCAGGGAGGTGCCCCCACAAGCCCTTTCTCCCGCTGCCGCGCTCCCGCGGCGGGGGCCCGGCGCTTCGCGCGGGTTTTCCCCCACCCGCCCGCCCGTTCTTCCGCGCTTCGCGCGGGTGGGCCCTGGCGGGCCGGGCCGGCCTTCGGCGGCTGCGCCGCCGGGCCGGTGCGGCGCGCTTCGCGCGGGGGCAGGCGGCTACGCCGCCGGGGCGTTGGGGGGTGGGTGTCCCGCGCTTCGCGCGGGGTTTTCCCCACCCA
>NZ_BAAGPR010000152.1:0-13625 GCF_054783955.1 Streptomyces mayteni
CGCGGTGCCGCCGGCTCGTCCTCCGGCACGCCGCCGAGCAGCAGCGCGGCGCGGCCGGCGTCCTGCTTGCGGAGCAGGCGCAGCGCCTCGACGGCGGTGGCGGGCCCCTCCACGGCGACGGCGTCGGCCGCGGCGCCCAGCGCGGCTGCCACCTGGACCTCGAATCCCGGGGCGACGGTGAGCAGTTCGGCGGCGGGGCCGAGCAGCCCGGCCAGCTGGTCGCCGGCGGCGAGCAGCGCGCCGCTGCCGTCCTTGCGGCGCAGCCCCAGCGCGAGCGCGTCGTGCCGGGCGGAGACGGCGGCCCGCTCGCGTTCGGTGGTGGTGACGGCGTCCCTGGCGCGGCTCAGTTCGGCCTCGGCCGCGGCCAGTTCCGCCTTGGCGGCCTCGTGCTCGCCGGCGAGCCCCGTGTCGTCCGCGTCGAGGTCGGCGACCTCGGCGCTCAGCGCCTCGTACTCGCGCCGCGCCTCGGCGGCCCGCTCCGCGGCCTCGTCGCGGGCCACGGCCAGCCGGTCGATCTGGGTCTGGGCGGTGGCGGCCCGGCCGCGCGCGGCGTTGGCCTGGCCGTGCAGCCTGGCGAGCCCCTCGCGCCGGTCGGCGATGGCGCGGGCCAGGTCCTTGAGCCGCCGCTCCTCCTGCGCCAGCCGGCGCTCCAGCTCCGCGCGGTGGTCGACGGTGTCCTCGAGCGCCCGGCTCGCCGCCTCGAGCGCGGCGGTGAGCTCGGCCTCCTGCTCGCGGATCCTGGCCGCCTCGCGCTCCATGTCCTCGGGGTCGCGGCCGCGGCGCTCCTCGGGGACCTGGGAGGTGACGCTGGTGACCCGGGCGTCGGCCAGGCTGATCGTCGAGCGCACCCGCTCGGCGAGTTGGGAGAGCGCGTACCAGGTGTCCTGGGCGCGCTGCACGCGGGGCGTGAGCGTCCGCACCTCCTGTTCGAGCTCCGACTCCCGGCGCAGCGCGTCCTTCAGCCGCGCCTCGGCGCTCTCCTTGCGCTCCTTGAGCGCGGCCTCGTCGGCGATCTCGGCGCGCAGCGCGCCCCGTTGGGCGACGAGGTCGTCGGCGAGCAGCCGCAGCCTGGCGTCCCGCAGGTCGGCCTGGATGACGGCGGCCCGCCTGGCCACCGCGGCCTGCCGGCCGAGCGGCTTGAGCTGCCGCCGCAGTTCGTCGGTGAGGTCCTGCACCCTGGCGAGGTTGACCTGCATCGCGTCGAGCTTCCGCAGCGCCTTCTCCTTGCGCTTGCGGTGCTTGAGCACGCCGGCGGCCTCCTCGATGAAGGCGCGGCGCCCGGTGGGGTCGGCGTGCAGCACGGAGTCCAGCTGGCCCTGGCCGACGATCACGTGCATCTCGCGGCCGATACCGGAGTCGGAGAGCAGTTCCTGGACGTCCAACAGCCGGCAGGTGTTGCCGTTGATCTGGTACTCGCTGCCACCGTTGCGGAACATGGTCCGGGTGATGGTGACCTCGGTGTAGTCGATCGGCAGCGCGCCGTCCGAGTTGTCGATGGTGAGGGAGACCTCGGCGCGGCCCAACGGCGGGCGGCCCGTGGTGCCGGCGAAGATGACGTCCTCCATCTTGCCGCCGCGCAGCGACTTGGCGCCCTGCTCGCCCATGACCCAGGAGAGCGCGTCCACCACGTTGGACTTGCCCGAGCCGTTCGGCCCGACCACACACGTGATGCCGGGCTCCAGGCGCAGCGTCGTGGCCGAGGCGAAGGACTTGAACCCGCGCAGGGTCAGGCTCTTGAGGTGCACGCCGTGCGACTTTACCGGGCAACGTGGCCCGATTCGTCCTTTGGACGATTCGCCGTTTCGATATGGAGGAAGGAGGGCACATCAGTGAGTAGGCCGACGCGATCAGTCGTCGGTCGGGGTCCCGGGTTCGGCCGGGAGGAGGCCGGACATGACGAAGGGACGCCGAAGCGTCCCTCGCATTATCCGCTAGCAGTGCCTTCGCGGCCCGGCCTCGTCCTTGAGGTCAGGTCAGAGCAGGCTCCGCCTTGGGCATGTCGATGCTGTCGAGCACCGAGTCGCCGTGCCGAGCGGCGGCGGCCAGCGCGTCGTTCTCCGCCTGGACCCGGAGGAGCTGGGTCTCCAGGTCCTGCACGCGCTGCTGAAGCCGTCGCATCTCGGCGAGGACTCGGGGGTCGGAGCCGCCGACGTGTCCGAGAAGCGCCTTTGCCATGATGGATGGTCCTCCACACTGAGTGACCGACCGAAGCCGTTGGTGGGTCGTGAGGGATTGAACCCGCGACGTCCGCTTCGCCCCCGATTTTCAGGGCCACACAGCTGGGATGCGCGGGAGTTTCAGCGTCTCACCAAAAAGTGGGACGGTCAACACGATCACACCGCGTAGAGCCTGGGGCGGCTGGGCCGCCGACCGCCCACGACGAGGGGCGGTGGTTTCGGTCCTCGGGAGCGGAGAGTGGCCCCCGGGCGGTTTCTGGCGGCAGCCTTGCACGTCGGAGCGGGGTTGGCAAGCAGTTTCCGGGACATTCCCCCGGTGTGGGGCGGTACCCCTCAGCGGATCGCGAAGTCCCGGTAGCCGCCACGGGGTGTGTCCCATATCTCGGTCACGCCGTCCACCTGGCCGGGCGTGTCGCCCTCCCGCAGCCAGGCGAGCAGCCGCTCGCAGTGGCCCCGCGGCCCTTCTGCCACCACCTGGACCCGGCCGTCCGCGAGGTTGAGGGCGAAGCCGCTCAACTCCCCCACGGCCAGGGCCGTGGCGCGGGTGAACCAGCGGAAGCCCACGCCCTGCACCCGGCCACGCACCCAGACGGTCAACCGGACGTGCTCGGCAGGGTCGAGGGGCTCGCCCGGGTCGTCGGAGGGGGGCGCGGGGTGATCCATGTGACGCACGCTATCCCGGCTTTTCACTTCCGGGCACTTCCGTCACCGCCACGATGCCGTACAGTCACGCGATGACGAATCACCCGATCGGGTGAGCGATGATCTTCACTGAGTGACGAGGACGGTGCTCTGCATGGGACGCCATCGCCGACGCCGGGGGCACGCGCGTACCGGCCTGGTCGGTGCCTCCGCAGCCCTCACGGTGGGCGCGGTGGCCGTGGGATCGGGACTGCTGCCGGGGCTCGGCCAGGGCTTCGGCCTCAACAACGAGCCCGACGACGTGCAGGCCCAGGACCAGCGGGCGTCGACCCGCCCCTCCACGCTGACGCCCTCGCCCTCCACCGAGCTCGGCGGGCAGGAGGAGCGGACGCCCGAGGAGGACCCCAGCACGGAGCCGGCCGAGGAGACGACCCGGCCGGACACGGAGCCCCCGTCGCCCTCGCCCGAGGAGTCCTCGGCCCCGCCGACCACCGAGGCGCCCGAACCGACCCCGGACGAGACCGAGTCCACGACGCCGGCGCCCACCACGCCGACCGAGGAGGCGGAGCAGAGCCCCACCAGCCCGCCGCCCACCACCGACGAGCCGACCCAGAGCACGGACCCGGAGACGGCGATGGCCGAGGCGGTGCTGACGCTCGTCAACCAGGAGCGGGCGAACGCCGGCTGTGAGCCGGTCACGCTGGACACCGGGCTCTCCCGGCTGGCCGCCGCCTTCAGCCTCGACATGGCCAACCGCGCCTTCTTCGACCACACCGACCCGGACGGGCTCACCCCCTGGGACCGGGCGTTGACCGCGGGCATAGCCAACCTCGGCGGTGAGAACATCGCGCGCGGCCAGCAGGACGCCCAGGCCGTGATGGACGCCTGGATGGACAGCGAGGGGCACCGCGAGAACATCCTCAACTGCGAGTTCCGCACCCTGGGCGTCGGCGTCCACCTCGGCGACGGCGGCCCCTGGTGGACGCAGGACTTCGGCTACTGAGGCCGAGCCCCGCGCCTCACCCGGGCGGCCGCTGGCAGCGCGGGCAGAAGTAGCTCGACCGGTTCATCCACGGACTGCGCCGCACCGCGGTGCCGCAGCGCCGGCACGGCTCGGCCTCGCGGCCGTAGACGTCGAGCGAGCGGTCGAAGTACCCGGACTCGCCGTTGACGTTGACGTAGAGGCTGTCGAAGCTGGTGCCGCCGACGGCCAGGGCCGCGTTCATCACGTCCCTGACGTGGCCGACCAACTCGGCAGTCGTGCGCCTGGTCAGCGTGGCGGTGGGCCGCTCGTGGTGCAGCCCGGCCCGCCACAGCGACTCGTCCGCGTAGATGTTGCCGACACCGCTGATCAGCGACTGGTCGAGCAGCGCCCGCTTCACGGTGGTCCTGCGGCGGCGCAGCGCCGCGTGGAACGCCGCCTCGTCGAACTCGGGGTCGAGCGGGTCGCGGGCGATGTGCCCTATCACGTCGGGCAGTCCGTCGGCGGCGAGCGGGTGCAGCGAGAGCCCACCGAAGGTGCGCTGGTCGACGAAGCGCAGCTCGCCCCCGGCGGCGTCGGCGAAGGTGATCCGCACCCTGAGGTGCTTCTCGTCGGGCGCGCGGCCCGTCTTGACCAGCAGTTGGCCGCTCATCCCGAGGTGGGCGAGGAGCGCGAGGTCGGTGCCGAGCGGCAGCCACAGGTACTTGCCGCGCCGCCGCACGCCGGAGACCTCCGCGCCGCGCAGCCGGTCGGCGAAGTCGGCGGCGCCCGCCTGATGACGGCGCACGGCGCGCGGGTGCAACACCTCGGCGTCGACCACCGTGCGGCCGTCGACCCAGCGTTCGAGGCCGCGTCGTACGACCTCGACCTCGGGTAGTTCAGGCACCGGCCCCGTCCTCTTCGGCCTGGTCCTGGTGTCCGTTGGCGTTGGCCGCGTTCCGCGCGTCGACGGCGGAGCGGATCGCGCGCCAGGCGGTCTCCGCGGCCTGCTGCTCGGCTTCCTTCTTGCTGCGACCTGTGCCGGTGCCGTAGGTCTCGCCAGCGACACGGGCGGCAGCGGTGAAGGTCTTCTCGTGGTCGGGACCCGTCTCGCTGATCACGTACTCGGGCACGCCGAGGCTCTCGGCCGCGCTCAGCTCCTGGAGGCTGGTCTTCCAGTCGAGACCCGCGCCGAGGTTGGACGAACGCTCGATCACCGGGTCGAAGAGCCGGTGGACCAACTCGTCGGCCGCCGAAAGGCCCTGGTCGAGATAGACCGCGCCGATCACGGCCTCCAGCGTGTCCGCGAGGATCGACGCCTTGTTCCGGCCGCCGGTGCCCTCCTCGCCCCTGCCGAGCCGGACGAAGGCGCCCAGATCCAGACCACGGGCGACCTCGGCGAGCGCCCTGGCCTGCACGACGGCCGCCCGCAACTTGGCGAGCTGGCCCTCGGGCAGGTCGGGGTGCTTGCGGTAGAGGGTGTCGGTGACGACCAGGCCGAGCACCGAATCCCCCAGGAACTCCAGCCGCTCGTTGGTGGGCAACCCACCGTTCTCGTAGGCGAAGCTGCGGTGGGTGAGCGCACGCACCAGAAGGGCGGGCTCAAGCCGGTAGCCGAGCCGCCCTTCCAGAATCACGAGGGACGAGGCCGTGTCCTCCGACGCCTGGGGTTGCCCCCTCTTGGCGTGTGACATGAAGCCTGTCACCCGCCGATCAGACCTCGAGGACCTGACGGCGGTTGTACGTGCCGCAGTTCGAGCACGCGGTGTGCTGGAGCCTCGGCTCCTGGCAGCGCTCGCAACGCACCAGGTTGGGGGCAGCGGCCTTCCACTGCGACCGGCGGTGGCGCGTGTTGCTGCGCGACATCTTCCGCTTCGGAACAGCCACGGCTACTTCTCCTGTGGATCGTCCCCGCTGTCGCGGGGTGCCTTCTCTTGGTTGCCTTCCGAGCCGGCCGACCGTTGGCCGGCGAACTCGCGCAGCGCCGCCCAACGGATGTCGACGGCTTCGTCATGCTGGTGGTCCGGATCGTCCGCGAGCCGCGCCCCACAGTCGGGGCAGAGGCCCGGGCAGTCGTCCCGGCACACCGGCTGCAGCGGCAGTGCGAGCACCACCGCGTCCCGCAGCACGGGCTCGAGGTCGAACAGGTCGGCCTGGAGGTACAGCGTCTCCTCGTCCCGCTCCTCGTCGGCCGGTTCGGCCGAGCGGCCGTACTGGCTTTCGAGGTCCGGGTAGGAGTACATCTCCTGGAAGTCCGCCTCGACCTCGAGGGTCAGCGGCTCCAGACACCTTACGCACTCCCCCGCGAGCGGCGCGCGGGCGGTGCCCGTGACGAGCACCCCCTCCATCACCGACTCCATGCGGAGTTCCACGTCCAGCTCGGCTCCCGTCGGCACGCCGATGACCTCGACGCCGAGGTCCGTGGGGGCCTCGACCGTACGGGAGATCCGCTTGAGCGCACCCGGACGCCGCCCCAGCTCGCGTGTGTCGAACACGAGGGGGGCTCGGTGATCCAGCGGGGCGTTCAGGGCTTTCTGCTTTCTCGCGATGGCGGTGGCCGCGTGGCGCCGCGCGACGGCTCCGGACCGAGTGGTGAGACCGGGGGCGGGGCGGCAACCGCGATCGAGGACGATGGCGCGGCCGAACAGTCAGCATACGTCACGGGCCGGCCGGCACCCAATCCGAGCCCGTTCCGTGCGGACCCGGCCGCGACCTCAGTGCTGACCCTGCTGGTAGCGGCGCAGCTGCTCCGCGTCGATCATGCTGGTGTCGAACAGGCTGGCCTCGTCCAGGGTGCCGGCCGGCCGGTAGTCGTAGGACGGCGGCTGGGTCGGCACGGCGGGGAGCGCCGGCTGGTTGCCGTAGGGGGCCGCCTGACCGTAGCCGTCCGCGGTGCCCTGCCCGCCGTAGCCGGCCTGGCCGGCGTACGGGTCCTGCGCCTGGTAGGCGTCCTGGGCCTGGTAGCTCTCCTGCTGGCCGTAGCCGCCGCCCTGGGCGTAGCTCTCCTGGGCGTAGCCGTCCTGCTGGCCGTAGCCGCCGGCAGACGCGGTGGGCTGGAGCGCCGCGTAGGGGTCGGCCACCGGATAACCGGTACCGGCGCCGGCCGGCTGCTCGGCCCTCGCCATCCCGAGGTAGTCGTAGATGCCCTGTTCCTGGTCCTGCTGCGGGTAGGCGCCGCCGTCCGCCCCGCCGGCCTCCTGGGCCGCCACGTGCTCGGCCAGCTCGTCGATCGGGCGGTGCCCGGTGAGCTTCTGCCGGCCGCGGCCGACGGCCTCCAGGGTCTTGCGGAGCACGGCCTCGATCGCGCCGAACTGGGCCTCCACGTAGGCCTCGGCGTTGGCCAGCAGCTCGGCCTGGTCGCCCCGCTCGGGGCCGAGCAGCTTCGCCCGGCCGCGGTCGACCGAGCCGATCGTCTTGCCGAGCACGACCTCGAAGTTGGCGAGCTTGCTGTCGACGTAGTCGTCGGCCTCGGCCTTGACCTCGGCCGCCTCCCGGCGGGCCTCCGCCAGGATCCTGGTGGCCTCGTTCCTGGCCTGCTGGGCGACCTCGGTGTTCTCCACCAGCGAGCCGCGCTCGGAGTGCGCGGCCTCGACGATCCGCCTGGCCTCCTCCTGCGCCTGGGCGACGACCTGCTCGCGGCCACCGAGCACCTCCTGGGCCTGGGCCAGGGAGCCGGGCAGCGCCGAGCGCACCTCCTCGAGATGCTCGAGCAGCTCGGGCCGGTTGATCACACAGGACGCCGACATCGGCATGCTCTTGGCGCTCTGGACCGCCGCGACGATCTCGTCGAGTTTCTGCTGTACGTCCACGAGCATCGAGGGTACGGGCAACGGGGCGCCGCCGGGCAGCGTTTGCGCCGCCCGGCGGCGAAGTGCCGGAACGGGTCAGTCGCGGGCCAGCTTCTCCCGGAGGGCGCGCAGCACCGGCTCGGGCACCAGGTGCGCGACGTCGCCGCCCCAGGTGGCGACCTCCTTGACGAGGCTTGAGGAGAGGAAGCTGTAGATCGGGTTGGTGGGGATGAACATGGTCTCCACGCCCGAGAGTCCGTTGTTCATCTGGGCCATCTGCAGCTCGTAGTCGAAGTCGCTCACCGCGCGGAGCCCCTTGACGATGGCCGGGATGTCCCGTTGCTTGCAGTAGTCCACGAGCAGGCCGTGGAAGGCCTCCACGACCACGTTGCCGTAGCTCTCGGTGCACTCCTGGATCAGGGCGATGCGCTCCTCGACGGTGAACAGGCCCTGCTTGGACTTGTTGATCATCACCGCGACGTGCACGACGTCGTAGAGCTTCGAGGCGCGGGCGACGATGTCGAGATGGCCATTGGTGATGGGGTCGAAGGACCCCGGACAGACTGCGCGGCGCAACGGTCTCTCCTCGTTATTCCGGTTCGTCATGACCGGTCGTTGGCATGGTCGGTGACGTGGTGGTCGGCGGTCCGGCCATACCAGAGCGTTCCCTCGCCGTAGCGGCGCGAACGCAGAGCGCCGAATCCGGCCGGCCACGCGAACGGCCCCCCACGGGTGCTCCGCTCCACGGTGACCACGGCCTCGGCCGCGAGCCAGCCGTTGGCGGCGAGTGTGAGAAGGATCTCCCGAAGGTCGTCGTCGTGGACGGCGTAGGGCGGGTCGAGGAAGGCCAGGTCGTACCCGGGGCCGGGGGCCGGCGTGGCGGCCAGCTGCTCGGCCCTGGCGGTGCGCTGCTCGGCGCCCGGCAGGCCGAGCGCCCGGATGTTCTCGCGGATGGTCCTGGCGGCCCTGGCGTCCTGCTCGACGAGCAGGGCGTGCGCGGCGCCGCGGGAGAGCGCCTCGAGGCCGACGGCGCCCGAGCCGCCGTACAGGTCGAGCACCCGCGCGCCGTCCAGTGGGCCCCACAGGGCGGACCAGGTGGAGAAGAGGCCCTCCCTGGCCCGGTCCGAGGTGGGCCGGGTGCCGCCGCCGGGCGGCACGGCGAGCCGCCGGCCGCCGGCGGTGCCGGCGATCACGCGCGTCATGGGCGTCCTTCGCAGAGCTCTTCCGTGGGGCCGGCTGTCCCCACCACGCTATACGGGACGCCGGCCGCCGGGGCCGCCAGGGCCCGCCGGCCGGGTCAGAGGACGGGCGGCTCCCACCGCCGGGCGGCGAGGCCCGCGGTGATCTCGTCGGGGTAGACCTCGCAGACCAGCCGGCGGTCCGGGGTGTGGTCGTGCTCCAACTCGTAGAGGCAGAGCTCGGTGTCGTCGGCCATCAGGAAGGCGTGCTCGTAGAGCGCGCACCAACGCCGGTCGTCCGGCCGGGGGTAGAGCTCGGGCAGCCGCTCGATGTCGTAGCCGCGAGCGCTGGTGACCAGCTCGATCACCTCGTCGCCCGGCCGGTCCTCGTTGACCGCGCGACGCAGCAGGCGCCGGGCGTGATCCCTGGAGTCCGCGCCGGGGTAGGCGCGTTGACCGGGGATGCGGACGCCGAGGGCGGCGGGCCTGGCGGCCCCGAACCCGGTGCCCGGCCAGGCACCGCCCATGAACATCCGCTCGAGCTCCGCGACGGACGGGGCCTCCCGCTCCGGCAGCGCCTCTGGCCGTTCGGTCATGCGGAATCCTCCCGGTTTGCCTCTCCTGAGCCCGCCCCTGGCGCACTCACCGTAGTGCCTCGACTGCGGTCCGGGTGACCGTTTTACCGAATCACGAACGGCCGCGCCAGGGGCGGAAATGCGGATACTTCTATGACGATCGGGACGAGCGTGAGGATCCCGCCTCCCGCCCGAATCCCACTCCGTCAGCCGTTCTGTGGCTCCGCCGAGCCCACCAGGGCTGGGGAGACGTAGCGCGACCAGGACAGGCAGCCGTCCGGCGGGCAGTACTCCGGGCGGCGCGGGTCGTGACCGAGCTCACGCAGCTTGGTGCGCACCGAGTCGGGCGTGCGGCCGAACCTGGCGGCGACCCTGGCTATGGTCTCGCCGGCGTGGAAGCGCTGGGTCAGGTCCTCCTCGTGCTGCGGCACCCAGGGGGCGCCGTGGCCGGGGAAGAGCTCGCGGAGGATGTCGCGGTCGGGGATCGGCTCGGCCACGTCGGCGGCCAGCGCCAGGGCGCGCAGCCCGCGGTTGAGGGCGATGCGCAGCGTGGGCACGTCGGCCAGCGGCATGGTGAGGGTGCCGGAGGCCGGCGGGGCGCCCCGCTGGCCCTCGCGCCAGCCGGTCAGGGTCAGGGTCACGGTGATGTCGTCGTCGCTGGCCAGCTCGATGCGGAAGATCTTGTCGCCGAGCGGCAGTTCGTTGGTGTGCCGGAATGCCATGCGAGCAACCCCCAGGGTCCTGGCGGCGCGCGGGCCTGGTGGGAACCCGCGCTCTCCGCCTTTCGACTGATGTCATCCTCGCAGGCGGCACTGACAATTGACGGCCCGTCAGATATCTCGTCGCGGCCCGGCTCGCGGCCTCCGTCAGCCCTTCTCCAGGAACTCCTCGCGGTCCGCGTCGAGCAGCGAGCCGAGGGCGGCGCGCAGCTCGGGCGCGCCGGCCAGCTCAGGGTCGGCGTCGACCAGCGCGGTGGCCTCGGCCCGCGCCTCGGCGATCAGCTCCTCGTCGTCGATGACGGCCAGCATCCGCAGGCTGCTGCGCCCGCCCGACTGGGCCTCGCCGAGCACGTCGCCCTCGCGCCGCTGCTCCAGGTCGATCCTGGAGAGCTCGAAGCCGTCCGTGGTGGCGGCCACCGCCTCCAGCCTGGCGCGGGCCTGGCCGCCCTCCGGCGCCTCGCTGACCAGCAGGCAGAGCCCGGGCGCCGCGCCGCGGCCGACCCGGCCGCGCAGCTGGTGCAGTTGGGAGACGCCGAACCGGTCGGCGTCCATGATCACCATGACGGTGGCGTTCGGCACGTTCACCCCGACCTCGATCACGGTGGTCGCCACCAGCACGTCCACCTCGCCGGCGGCGAAGCGGCGCATCACGTCGTCCTTGACGTCGGGCGCGAGGCGGCCGTGCAGCACCTCGACCCGCAGCCCGGCGAGCGGGCCGCCCGACAGCTGCTCCGCCACGTCGCGCACGGCGAGCGGCGGGCGCCGCTCCTCGCCCTCGGGTTCGCCCTCCGGATCGCCCTTCCCGGCGGCCGGCTCGTCCCCTGGTTCCTCCCCGATGCGGGGGCAGACCACGTACGCCTGGTGACCGGCGGCCACCTCCTCGCGCACCCGCTGCCAGGCGCGGTCCAGGAAGTGCGGCTTGTCGCGGGCCGGCACCACGTGGCTGGCGATCGGCGAGCGCCCCTCGGGGAGTTGGTCGAGGACCGAGGTCTCCAGGTCGCCGAAGACCGTCATGGCGACCGTGCGCGGGATCGGGGTGGCCGTCATCACCAGCAGGTGCGGCGGGCGCTCGCCCTTGCCGCGCAGCGCGTCGCGCTGCTCGACGCCGAACCTGTGCTGCTCGTCGACCACGACGAGCCCCAGGTCGTGGAAGCGCACCACGTCCTCGATCAGGGCATGGGTGCCGATGACCACGCCCGCCTCTCCGGTGGCGGCCTCGAGCAGGGCGCGCCGCCTGGCCTGGGCCCCCATCGAGCCGGTGAGCAGCGCGACCCTGGTGGCGCGCTCGGCGCCGCCCAGCATGCCCCCCTCGGCGAGGCCACCCAGCATCTCGGTGATCGAGCGGTGGTGCTGCTGGGCGAGCACCTCGGTGGGCGCGAGCAGCGCCGACTGGCCGCCGGAGTCCGTGACGGCCAGCATGGCGCGCAGCGCGACCAGGGTCTTGCCGCTGCCGACCTCGCCCTGGAGCAGCCGGTGCATCGGGTGGTCGCGGGCGAGGTCGGCGAAGATCTCCTCGCTGACCCGGCGCTGCCCGTCGGTGAGGGTGAACGGCAGCCCGGCGTCGAAGACGTCGAGCAGGCCGTCGGCGGCGGGCCGGCGGGGCACGGCGGGCTGCTGGGCCGCGACGCGGCGCCGGCGGGCCAGCGCGACCTGGAGCACGAACGCCTCGTCCCACTTGAGGCGGGAGCGCGCCTCGGTGATCTCGGCCCGGCCGCGCGGCCGGTGCACCTTCTCGAACGCCTCGGACAGCGGCAGCAGCCCGCGGCCGTCGCGCAGCGCCGGCGGCAGCGGGTCGGCGAGGCCGGCCCAGCCGGTGGCCGCGAGCGAGTCGAGCACGACGGCCACGGACTTGGCGATGCGCCAGGACTCGAGCTGCTTGCAGGCCGGGTAGAGGGGCAGCGGCCGGCCGGCGAACTCCGCGACCGCCTCGTCGCCCGACTCCTCGTCGAGCAGCTCGTAGGCGGGGTGGGAGAGCTGGAGGACGCGGTTGAACCTGGAGACCTTGCCGGCGAACATGCCGCGCCGGCCGGGCAGCAGCACCTTCTCGTGGTGGTGCACGGCGCGGTGGCCGAAGAAGACCAGCTGGAGCCGGCCCCGGCCGTCGGTGAGGGTCACCTCGAGGCGGGCCCCACGGCCCCGGTTGAAGGTGTGGGAGCGGGCGTCGGCGATCTCGGCGACCACCGTGACGTGCTCGTCGAGCGGCAGGTCGGCGAGGCCGGTCAGCTCGCCGCGCTCGGCGTACCGCCGGGGATAGTGGTGCAGCAGGTCGCCGACCGTGTGCAGGTCGAGGTGGGCGGCCATCACCTTGGCGGTGGTGCCACCGACGACCTTTCCCAGAGGTTGGGCCAGGGGCTCTTGCGGCGCGGTCACGCTGCCATTGCACACTATCCCGCCGACAACGCGTGCCGGCGCCGCCCGCTCGGCCGCCCGACTACTCGACGCCGATCAGCAGCGGCGTGCTCTGGCCGCCCGCGCAGACCACGGTGTCCACGCCCAGGTGGCCGCGGCGCACCTGTTCGCCGAGCCGGTCGGCGAGCCCGGCGGGCGCCCGGGTGCCGAGCACCAGGGTGACCAGCTCTCCGCCGCCGCCCAGCATGCGCTCCAGCACCTCGCTCGCCACCTCGGCCGGGTCGGCGCCGATCACCGCCACGTCGCCGTCGACGAGGCCGAGCACGTCGCCGGCCTGGCAGACCCCGGCCATGGTCCACGACTGCCGCTCCGCCACGTCCACCTCGCCGAACCTGGTGGCCCTGGCCGCCGCGGTCATGGCGACCACGTCCTCGTCGAAGCGGCGCTCCGGGGCGTGCACGGCGAGCGCGGCCAGGCCCTGGACCGGGGAGCGGGTGGGCACGACGGCGACCCGGACGCCGGCGACGCGGGCCTGCTCAGCGGCGGCGGCCGCGGCGTGCCAGAGCTCGTCGTCGTTGGGCAGCAGCACCACCTCGTCGGCGGCCGCGCCGACGATCGCGGCGGCCAACTCGCCGGCGCCTGGCGCCTCGCCTGGGCGGGCGGTCAGCGTGGTGGCGCCGGCCTCGGCGCAGAGCCCGGCCAGGCCGTCGCCTGGCAGCACCGTGACCACCGCGCGCCCCGTGGCGCGGGGGGCGCCCGCCGGGGGCGCGGCCTCGCCGCCGAGCGCGGTGATCGTGATCCGGTGCGGGCGGCCGGCCTCGACGCCGGCCTCCACCGCCTGGCCGGGCTCCGCGGTGTGCAGATGGACGTGCCACAGCCCGTCCCCGCCGCCTATGACGAGCGAGTCGCCGAGCGCGTCGAGCCGGTCGCGCAGCCTGGCGGTGGCCTCGTCCGACGCGTCGAGCAGATAGATGACCTCGTAGGAGGCGTGCGCCGCGACCGGGCACTCGGCGCCGCCGCGGCGGCGCGGCGCGGCGCGCGCCAGCCGCTCGCGGAACGAGATGTCGGGCGCGCGGCCGGACAACGCGGCGTCCAGCGCCTCGAGTATCGCGACCAGGCCGCAGCCGCCGGCGTCCACCACGCCCGCCTCGGCGAGCACCGCGAGCTGCCCCGGGGTGGCGGCGAGCGCGCCGCGGGCCCCGGCGCAGGCCGCCGCGACCACGTCGGCCGCGGTGG
>NZ_BAAGPR010000153.1:0-13547 GCF_054783955.1 Streptomyces mayteni
CCCCCGAGCCGAGGCCATCCGCGCCGCCGGCCCCGGTGGCGAACGCGGATCCGGTGCCGGTGCCGGTGACCGATGCGGACCCGGTGTCCGTGCTGGAGGCCGAGGCGGAGCCGGCGGCGAACCCGGTCACCGAGCCGGTCGCCGAGCCGGCGCCCGCGCCCGAGGCGGCCGCGTATCCCGAGCCGGCTCCCCTCATGGCCGGGCCCGCCCCGGCCTCCGTGGCCGGCCCCGTGCCGCCGGCGCCCACGCCGGCGCCGGTCGAGCCACCGCAGCCCGTCGTCGCCGTGGCCAAGCCCGTCCCGCTCCAACAGGCGCCGCTCGCCCGGGTCGGTTGACCCCGCCCGCTTCGCCCGGCCGCGCATAGGGCAGCATGTTGGCGGCAAGGAACGGGACCACAGGGGGATGTGTGACGGGACCGGGCACGGCGCCGGACATCGCGGAGGCCGTTTTCACGGCCTTCGAGGCGGCGCGGGGCTTCATGCCCGCCGACGAGGGCCGGGCACTGCACGCGGCGGCCGTCGAGGCGGCCCGCCTCGGCCTGCCGCTGCTGGAGATCGGCAGCTACTGCGGCCGCTCCACGCTGCTGCTCGCCGAGGCCGCCCGCCGGGCCGGCACCGTGGTCGTCACCGTCGACCACCATCGGGGCAGCGAGGAGCAGCAGCCGGGGCAGGAGTACCACGACCCCGGCCTGGTGGACGCCGGGAACCCCTCACGGCTGGACACGCTCCCCTTCTTCCGGCGTACGGTGGCGGACGCCGGTCTCGAGGCACACGTCGTGGCCGTGGTCGGGGGATCCCCGCAGGCCGCGGCGGCGCTGGGCGGGGGTGGCGGCGGCCGCTTCGGCCTGGTCTTCATCGACGGCGGCCACACGGACGCCCATGCCACCGCCGACTACGAGTGCTGGGTGCCACAGCTCGCCGACGGCGGGCTGCTGGTGATCCACGACGTGTTCCCCGACCCGGCGGACGGCGGCCAGGCGCCCTACCGGATCTGGCGGCGGGCGGTGTCGAGCGGGGCCTTCGGCGAGGTCTCCACGCACCGCACGCTGCGGGTGCTGAGACGACTGGCGCCGGGCAGCTGACCCGTAAGGGGAAGTCACGACGGCATCACAAGCGTGTCGCGTAGGAAACAGTCCAACCGTTCCCGGGGCTTCGTCCAGAACTTCATACATACGATGGGGCCCGCCCCCATCTGACCAGACCATGACGACGAGAACCACGAAGGATTCTGACGTGAACAACCGCTCGCTCTCCCGAGGCGACGCTGTAGTGATCGGAGCAGCGGTCCTGCTCTTCATCGCCTCATTCCTCGACACCTTCACCATCGACCTCGGCGGATTCGGCGGCAGTGGCAGTGAGGGGGCCAACGCCTGGGAGTCCGACTTCTTCCCGATCCTCCCCTCGGTCTTCCTGGCCGGCGTCCTGGGCGCCGCCGCGATCGTCAGCTCGCGCTTCCTGCCGCAGGCCGACAAGGAGTTCGGCGGACTGAAACTGAACCAGTGGGGCACCGCGCTGACCGTCACCGCGGCCTGGGCCGCCCTCTGGTCACTCGGGGCCGGTGGGGGTGCCGACGTCGGCATCGGCCTGATCCTCGGCCTGCTGGCCACCCTGGTACTGGCTGCCGTCGCCATCGCCACGCCGCTGGTGCCCGCGCTCAAGGCGCCGCTGACGGGCGCGAGCGGCCCGGCCGCCCCGCAGCCCGCCGGCTACGGCTACCCCGGCGCCGGCGCGCCGCAGCCGGGCTACGGCTACCCGGGCCCGGGTGGTGCCCCCGCCACTCCGCAGCCGTTCCAGCCGACCCAGGCCGCGCCCGCCGCGGCGGCCGGCGCGCCCGACCCGAGCTTCCAGCCGTTCTGGTTCGCGGTGCCGGCCACCCGCCCGCTGTACGGCGAGGACGGCGCGCCGACGCCGATCGCCGAGCTGGCGCCCGGCACCTGGTACCTGGCCGTCGAGCAGCGCGGCCAGCAGCTGGTGGCGCAGACGCAGGACGGCCGTCGCGGCGTGCTGCAGGACACCTCGGGGATCCAGCGCGGCTGATCCGCACCGATGCGGGCGAGGGCCCGCCGGGACGACACACCGTCCTGGCGGGCCCTCGCCGCGTTACGCGCAGCAGTCGGCTTCGAGGCCGCGCGGCAGGCCGGCGCCGCCGAAGACGGCGCGGGTGGCGGTGTCGCCGGTGAGCGCGGCGACGGCGAGCAGCAGGGAGCCGGCGGTCCAGGTGGTGAGCTCGGCCGGCCAGCGGGCGTCGTCCGCGTAGACGTAGCCGGTCCAGTACAGGCCGCCCTCGGCGCGCAGGTGCCCGATGGAGCGCAGCACCTCGACGGCGCGCCGTTCCAGGCCCATCGTCCAGAGGGCGAGCGCGAGTTCGGCGCTCTCGCCGCCGGTGACCCAGGGGTTGGTGCGGACGCAGCGCACGCCGAGGTCGGGGACGACGAAGTCGTCCCAGCCGCCGGCGAGGCGGGCGCGGGCCGCCGAGCCGCGCAGGACGCCGCCGAGGACCGGGTAGTACCAGTCCATGGAGTAGCGGGACTTGTCGAGGAAGCGCTCCGGGTGGTGGCGGACGGCGTGCCCGAGTCGGCCGAGGGCGAGTTCCCAGTCGGGTCGCGGCTCGGCGGCCAGGTCGGCGAGGGCGAGGGCGCAGCGGAGCGCCTGGTAGACGGACGAGGAGCCGGTGAGCAGCGCGTCGGTGACGGGCGTCCCCTCGGCGTCGCGGCGCCAGCCGAGTTGGCCGCCCTCCTGCTGGAGCCCCAGCGTGAACTCGACGGCGGCGTGCACGACGGGCCACATGCGGCGGCGGAACGCCTCGTCGCCGGTGGCCAGGTAGTGGTGGAGGACGCCGACGGCCGGGTAGGCGCAGAAGTTGCTCTCCCGGCCCAGGTCGGTGGGGCGGCTGGCGTCGCCCTCGGCGTAGGCGGCGTACCAGGATCCGTCGGGGTTCTGGTGGCGGGCGAGCCAGTCGTAGGCGGCGGCGGCCTGCTCGTGGTGTCCCGCGGTGTCCAGGGCCATGGCGGCCTCGACGTGGTCCCAGGGGTCCAGGTGGTGGCCGGCGAACCACGGTATGGCGCCGTCGGCGCGCTGCTCGCCGGCGATGGCCCTGGCGGTGGCGGCGGCCTGGTCGGCGCTGAGCACGCCGGGCAGTACGAGCGGCTCGGCGCGGCGCTCCGCGCTGGTCACGCGGCCGCCAGGGCGGTGGCGGGGGTGTGCGGCTTGGTGGCGTAGACGACGAGGCTCTTGCCGAGGATCGGGTCGAGCAGCTGCTCGGCGGCCCGGGTGGCGAGCGGGCGCTTCATGATGTCCCAGACCAGCAGCCGGTGGTAGGCGCGCACCGGCAGCGCCCGGTCGTTGTCGACGCCGAACGCGCACTTGAGCCACCAGTAGGGCGCGTGCAGGGCGTGCGCGTGGTGGGTGCCGTAGGGGCGGAGTCCGGCCTCGCGGAGCCGGCGGACGAGCTGGTCGCCACGGTAGATGCGGATGTGGCCGCCCTCGACCTCGTGGTAGGCGTCGGAGAGCGCCCAGCAGACGCGTTCCGGGAAGTAGCGCGGCACGGTGACGGCGATCCGGCCGCCGGGGCGCAGCACGCGGACGGCCTCGGCGAGCAGGCCCTTGTCGTCCGGCACGTGTTCCATGATCTCGGAGACGATGAGCGCGTCGAAGCTGTCGTCGGCGAACGGCAGCGCGAGCGCGTCGCCCCGGAGCGCGAGGGCGCTCGCGCCCTCGGGGGCCTCGCCGGCCTCCCGCATGGCGGCCAGCCAGCCGGCGGTGTGCCGGACGTCGGCCGCGTTCCGGTCGAGGGCGACGACGTGCGCGCCGCGCCGGTACGCCTCGAAGGCGTGCCGGCCCTGGCCGCAGCCGAGGTCGAGCACGTGGTCGCCCGCGGCGACCGGGAACCGTGCGAAGTCGACCGTCAGCACGAGATCATCCCCCTGTCCCTGTTCCTGTCCCTGTCTCGCGTCCGGCCGCCGCGGCGCGCAGCGCCCGCCGGTAGTGGTCGGCGGTGGCGCGGGCCGCGTGGTGCCAGGTGAAGCGGCCGAGGACCCGCTCCCGGCCGGCCGCGGCGACGCGGGCGCGGAGGTCGTCGTCGGCGAGCAGCCTGGCCAGCGCGGCGGCCAGGGCGCCCGCGTCGCCCGGCGGGACGGCGAGGCAGGTCTCGCCGTCGGGTCCTGTGACCTCGGGTATCGCGCCGCCGGTGGTGGCGACCAGCGGGGTGCCGGCGGCCATGGCCTCGGCGGCCGGCAGGCAGAAGCCCTCGTAGAGCGACGGCACGCACGCCACCTGGGCGCCGCGCACCAGGTCGACGAGGGCCGCGTCGCTGATGCCCTTGACGAACTCGACGGCGTGGTCGAGGCCGAAGCGGTCGAGGGCGTCGGCGACGGGGCCCTGCCGTGGCCGGTCGCCGACCACCACCAGGTGCGCGCCCGGGCGCTCGGTCCGCAGCTTGGCCAGCGCCTCGACGAGGTGGACCAGGCCCTTCAGCGGGGCGTCGGCGCTCGACGTGGTGACGATCCGGTCCGGGATCCTGGGCACGCTCGGGTCCGGGTGGAAGAGGCGGGTGTCGGCGCCGATGGGGACGACGTGCACCCGCTCGGGCGGCACGGCGAAGTCCTCGATGATCTCGCGGCGCGAGGATCCCGAGACGGTGAGCACGGTGGGCAGCCGCCGCGCGACCCGCCGCTGCATCCGGGTGAAGCCGTACCAACGCCGCACCGAGTAGCGGCGCTTGCGGCTCTCGGCGGCGGCGAGTTCGAGGCGGCGGTCGACGGTGATGGGGTGGTGGATGGTGGTCACCAGCGGCAGGCCGAGGCGGCGGGTGGCGGGCAACAGACCGTAACCGAGGGTCTGGTTGTCGTGCACGACGTCGAACTCGTCGCGCCGCGCGGCGAGTTCGCGGGCGGCACGGAGGGCGAACGTGCGGGGTTCGGGGAAGCCGCCGGTCCACATGGTGGCGACCTCCAACACGTCGATCCAGTCGCGGTACTCGGCAGGTCGCGGGGTGCGGAAGGGGTCGGGCTGCCGGTAGAGGTCGAGGCTCGGCAGCTCGATCAGCGGCACGCCGTCGTCGAGCACGGGGTAGGGCTGGGCCCCGATGACCCGCACCTGGTGCCCCAACGCGACGAGTTCGCGGGAGAGATGGCGGACGTAGACGCCCTGGCCGCCGCAGAAGGGGTTCCCCTTGTAGGTGAGCAACGCGATCCTGAGCGGGTGGTCCACCCCGGCCTCAGCCGCCACGCGCGTCCCCCCTCGATGTCCCTTGCTACCCACGGGTATCGACCCTAACCCGCCATCACCTCCGGCGGATACGTCCCGGACCTGGTGATTATCACCACGTGTGGGCCCCCGCGAGGGCCCGCGGCGCGGGCCGTCAAGCGGCGTCCGGCGCACGGAAGTCGAGCGCGCGTCGGCGGGGTCGGCGGGCCGGGCGGTGGCAGTTCGTAGCACATGGCTCCGACCCGCCGGCCGATATCGAGACAGGAGGGCCGCGCCCGGCCGGATAGAGTGACGACCGACAGTCACCCGTGTGCGGCGCGTGCCGGCGAATCGGACGCCCGGACAGGGCCTGGTGCCCCGCGGCGCGACGCCGCGCGTGCCGGTCAGCCGTGCCGGCGGGCCAGCACAGCGAAAGCCAACACAGTGAGAGGCACTCCAGGTGTTCAACCACTCTCGTCAGCGGCCGCTCCGCCGCGCGACGCTGGCCGGCGGTGCGGTGGCGCTGGCCGCCGCCGTCGTCCTCGGTCAGCCGGGCGGGGCGAATCCGGCGGTCGCGGCGGCGCCGGCCGCCGAGGCGCCGAACGCCCTCTTCGGGCGGAGCGACCCGACGTACGACGGGGTGCTGCGGCAGTCCATCGCCCTGTTGGCGCAGGACGCGGCCGGTTTCGAGCCGGGCTCGCCGGCCGTGGACTGGCTGCTCGGGCAGCAGTGCGCGGACGGCTCCTTCCTCTCCTTCAGGGCCGACGCCCAGGAGCCGTGCGACGACGTGACGGCGGCCGACTCCAACGCCACGGCGCTCGCCGCGCAGGCGTTGGCGGCGCTCGGCGGGCACGAGGACCGGGTGTCGGCGGCCCTCGACTGGCTGGCCGGGGTGCAGAACGCGGACGGCGGGTGGAGCTTCAACCCCGGCGGGCCGAGCGACGCCAACTCCACGGCGGTCGTGACCAGCGCGTTCTCGGCGGCCGGCCGGGATCCGGCCGAGGTGCGCCGCGAGGAGAACTCGCCGTTCGAGGCGCTGGCCGCGCTCCAGCTCGGCTGCGACGCGCCGGAGGGCGAGCGCGGCGCGTTCGCCTGGCAGCCGGACCCCGAGTCCGGTGAGCTGACCGCCAACGACGCGGCGACCGTGGACGCGGTGCTGGCCGCCGCGGGCAGCGGCCTGCTGGTCGACCCGGAGTCGGTGTCCGCCACCGCGCCCGGCTTCGATCCCTGTGGCGGCGGCAGCCCGGAGACCCCGGCGGACGGGGACGACGGGGCCGACGAGCCGACGGAGCAGTCCGACGAGCCGGCGGACGAGCCGACCGACGAGACGGCCGCCACCGAGGGCGGGACGGACAGCGGGACCGACGGTGCCGCCGGCGACGAGCCGGGGACGCGGCTGTCGCCGCAGCTCACCTCGGGCCTGGCCGGCGCGGCCCGGCTGTCCGTGGCGCTCGGCGACAACGGCGAGTACCTGATGGCCCCCTCGACCACCCCGGACGAGGAGGCGGAGCGGCTGCCGGACTTCGGCAACACCGCCAAGGCGGTCATCGCGCTGGCCGCGCTGGGCGACGAGGCGGCGCTCGCCGGTCCGCTCGGCTGGCTGCGCGAGCACCACGGCGAGTGGCCGGACTACGCGCAGAGCCCGGCGGCGGTCGGTCTGCTGGTGCTCGCGGCGCACGCCGGCGGCGACTCGCCGACCGACTTCGGCGGCACCAACCTGGTGAACACGCTGAACGCGCTCGGCCCGGCCCCGGACGACGGCGCGGGCCGGGGGGACGACACCGCGGACGACGACAGCGGCGGCGGCCTGGGCGCGGGGCTGTGGGTGATCGCCCTGGGGCTGCTCGCGGGCATCGCGATCGGCGTCACGCTGAGCGTGCGGCGCAACCGCAGGCGGGAGACCGACGCGGCGTTCGGCACCGAGGAGCCGGCGCCCGCGGAGCCCTCGGCCCCCGCCGAGGCGGACGAATCGGCCGAGGACAAGGGCGAGGGTGAGGGCGAGGAGCCGAAGGACGCCGACCGGAAGCGGGACGAGAACGACTGACGCGCGACGGCGCGCGAACGAACGCGGGCGGTGGCCGGGTGGCCACATGCCCCCCTGCCAGACGGAGCCCCGCGGGGCCACGGCCGCCAAGCCGGCACGACCGCCAAGCCGGCACGACCGCCAGAGGGCCCAACAAGGCGGCTACGCCGCCGTTGAGGCCCCCTGGCACGCCGCCGCCCGCGCGCAGCGCGGCACCCCCCGCGCGAAGCGCGGCGGAAAGGGCGGGTGGGTGGGGGAAACCCCCAGGGGCTACCGATCGGTGGTGCGCGCCTCGCGCATCCGCCGGGTGGCGGCCTCGACGTCGCGCTCGGCCGCGTCCCTGGCGGCCTGGCGGGCGCGTGCCTCGCGGCGCGCCGTCTGCGAGGACGCACGCTTCCCGCGGGTGGCGGTGGCCCGGCCGGCCGCGGTGGTGACGGTGGGGAGGTCGGCCGGGGCGGGCAGCGGGCGGGTCAGTCGGCCGGTGCTCCAGGCGCGGGCCGACTCGGCGTCGGCGAGCGCCGCGAGCAGCGTCCGTTCGACCTCCTGGCGGGCCGTCTCGCCGAGCCGGTGACCCGACTCGGCGGCCGTCCCGGCCGCCAGGTCGGAGAGCGCGGCGACCAACGTGCGCTGTTCCGCGAGCAGTTCCCGCAGCCGCTCGGCGTCCAGCTGCCGCTGCGCCCCGCGCAGCGCCTCGCCCAGGGCGAGGAACCGCTCCGTCTCCTCGCCGTGGGCACGCACCAGGAGATTGCAGGCCCAGGCGGCGAGCGTCGGGCGGCGCAGGCTCCTGATCCGCCCGGCCAGCTCGCGGTCCCCGGCGCCGCGGGCCCGCGCGGCGGCCGCGTCGCGTCGGGCGGTGAAGTCCTCGGGGGCCAGGCCGTACAGCTCGTCCCGCACCTCGTCCAGGTCGGCCACGCGCGCTCCCTTCCCGGACCGTGGGCACCTGCCGATGGATCATCACACCCGCCGGGGAGGAGCCTCGGCAGGCCCGCGCGCGGGGTGCCGTCCATGACCACCCTGGCCCAGTCGCGGCGGAAATCCGGTCGACTCACGGGTCGGGCGGTCCCTACCGTCGCCACATGAAGCTGCTCTCCGTCAACATCGGCAGACCACGGCCCAACCCGTGGAAGGGGCTCGGCACGACGGGCATCGACAAGCGTCCCGTGGCGGGGCAGGTCGCCGTGCGCGCGCCGGGCCCCAGGGGCACGGGGGCGGTCGGGCTCGCCGGGGACCGGGTGTACGACGTGGCGCACCACGGCGGCACCGACCAGGCCGTCTACGCGTACGCCCGCGAGGATCTCGACTGGTGGCAGGCCGAGTTGGGCGGGCCGCTCACGAACGGCGTGTTCGGGGAGAACCTGACGACCCAGGGCGTCGACGTCAACGGCGCGCTGATCGGCGAGCGTTGGCGCGTCGGGCCCGACGTGGTCCTCGAGGTGTCGTGCCCCAGAGTCCCGTGCGGGACGTTCCAGGGCTGGCTCCAACAGGAGGGCTGGATCAAGCGGTTCACCCGGGCCGCGCTGCCCGGCGCCTACCTCCGGGTGATCGAGCCCGGGGAGATCGGCGCCGGCGCCCCGGTCGAGATCACGCACCGGCCGGAGCACGAGGTGACCGTGGCCCTGACCTTCCGCGCGGCCACCCTCGAACCCGAGCTGCTGCCACGGCTGTTGGCGGCCGACGAACTCCCCGAGGAGATCAGGGAGCTGACGCGCAGGCGGACGGGGGCATAGGGCCTGGGTCAGGGCTCGGTGGTGTGCGACTCGAGCGTCTTGCGGGTGGCGGCGCCGTAGACGCCGGGCGAGTCCTCCTGGACCCCGTAGGCGCTCTGGAAACGTTCCACCGCGTCCTTGGTCGCCTGGTCGTAGACGCCGTGCGCCTCGCCCATGTAGACCCAGTTCAGCTGGAGCAGCCGCTGCTGGAGCTTGACGACCTCGGGACCCGAGTCCCCCATCTGGAGCACCGGGGGCGGTTCCTCCTCGCCCGGGTCCGTGGGCTCCCCGGTCGGCGGGTCGTCGGGGTCCTCCGGGTCCTCGGTGGGCGGCTCTTCGGTGCCGGGGTCGGTCGGCTCGGTGGGCGTGGCCGGGTCGGGGTCCGGGGTGGTGGGGTCGGGCGTGGGCTCGTCCTCGTCCGGCGGTGTGGTGGGGTCCGGCGTGGTCGGCACGGGCGGGTCGAGCTCCGGCTCGTCCCCGGCGCCGGCCGGCTCCTCGGTGCCCGGCCCTTCCGGCTCGGGCGACGGGGAGGCGCCGGCCGTCGCCTGGTCGCCGCCCTGGCGGCCCTCGTCCCGGCCGCCGTCGTCCGACTCGCCGGTGCGGTCGCCGTCCGGCAGGTCGTCGGCCGGCGGGTTGTTGTCCGGCACGGAGAGGCTGGGGCCACCGCGCACCTCGTTGACCCGGCCCTGGCCGCCGAGGAAGGAGGCGGCGAGCGCGGTACAGCCCACCACGGCGGCGACCGCGCCGCCGGCGGCCGCGGCCATCCGGGTGCGCTGCCGCGGCTTGCGGTGCGAGGGCGGGGTACGGCGCTGCCCCACGGGGCCCGGAATCTGGTGCACGGTCGGCTCGGCCGAGGCGGCGGGGGCGGGGGCGGCCGAGGCGGGGCGCGGGGCGACCGGAATGACGGGCGCGAAGGGGGCGGGGGGCCGGACGCGGGTGGTGGTGGTCGGCTCCAGCGGGAAGCGGGCCACGTCGGCCGGGTCGGGGTCCCAGTCCGGGGGGTGGACGGGACGGGAGAGTGAGTGGGTGACGCAGTCGCAGCTCGGTTCGCCGTTCGCCAACGCGGGACGGCCACAGATCAAGCAGTCGAACTGGTCGGTCACCGCGCCCCCTCCCCGGTTTCGATTGGCAGCGATTATGCCCCACCACCCCCACTGACGGGGCTCGGTCACTCAAGAAGCCGGACACGGCAAACGCGGACAAAATAACGAGGGAAAGCGCATACGCCTGGCCGAAAAGTGATCACCGAGGCCGGGAATCGTCTCCCGAGAGGAGCCGCTCATGCCGCCTCGGCCGGCGCCGGCCGGGCCCGCCGCCGGGACCGCGTCGGACGCCCACTCGTCCGGCGCGCTGTGGCTGTCGCTCGGAGCGTTGCTGCTCGGACTGTTCCTGGCGGCGCTCGACCAGACGATCGTCTCCACCGCGCTGCCGACGATCGTCAGCGATCTCGGCGGGCTCGAACACCTCTCCTGGGTCGTCACGGCCTACCTCCTGGCCTCCACCGCGGGCACGCCGCTCTGGGGAAAGCTCGGCGACCAGTACGGCCGAAAAAAGCTGTTCCAGACCGCGATTGTTATCTTCCTGATCGGTTCCGCGCTGTGTGGAACCGCCCAGAACATGGCGGAACTGATCGGTTTCCGCTTTCTCCAGGGCCTCGGCGGCGGCGGGCTGATCGTGCTCTCCATGGCGATCGTCGGCGACCTCGTCCCGCCCCGCGAACGCGGCCGCTACCAGGGCCTGTTCGGCGCGGCCTTCGGCGCCACCAGCGTGCTGGGGCCGCTGCTCGGCGGCTTCTTCGTGGACAACCTCAGCTGGCGCTGGGTCTTCTACATCAACCTGCCGATCGGCGTCTTCGCGCTGCTGGTGATCGCGACAGCCCTGCACATCCCGACCCACCGGGTGCCGCACGTCATCGACTACGCCGGCACCGCGCTGATCGCCGCCGTCGCCGGCGGCCTGGTGATCATCGCCTCGCTCGGCGGCACCACCTGGTCCTGGGGCTCCTGGCAGATCGTGCTGCTCGCGGTGGCCTCGGCCGCCGGCCTGGTCGCCTTCGTCGTGGCCGAACGACGCGCCGCGGAACCGGTGCTGCCGCTCGAACTCTTCACCATCCGCACCTTCGGGCTCTGCTCCGGCATCGCCTTCGTCATCGGCTTCGCCATGTTCGGCGCGATGACCTACCTGCCGACCTTCCTCCAGGTGGTGCGCGGCGTCTCCCCCACCCTCTCCGGAGTCCACCTCCTGCCCATGGTGCTCGGCCTGCTGCTGACGTCCACCCTTTCCGGACAGCTGATCAGCCGCACCGGGCGCTGGAAGCTCTACCCGGTGCTCGGCACCGCCGTCACCGCCCTCGGCCTGGCGCTGCTCCACCTGCTCACCCGGCAGACGAGCGACGTGGTGATGAGCGTGGTCTTCGCGATCTTCGGCATGGGCATCGGCCTGGTGCTCCAGGTGCTGGTGCTCGCGGTGCAGAACGCCGTCGACTACCGCGACCTGGGCGTGGCCACCTCGGGCGTCACGTTCTTCCGCTCCATCGGCGCGGCCTTCGGCGTCGCCATCTTCGGCACCATCTTCACCGGCCGGCTGCGGCACGGGCTGACGGACGCGCTGCACGGCGTCCCGCTGCCGCCAGGCGTCACCGTCGAGTCGCTGCTCCACGACCCGCGCGGCATCGGCGCGCTGCCGGCGGCCAGCAGGAACCGGGCGCTGGACTCCTACGCCGACGCGATCACCGACGTCTTCCTCTGGGCGCTGCCGGTGGTCGCCGTGGCGCACCTGCTGGCCTGGGCGCTGCGCGAGGACCGGCTGCGGGGCAGCGTGCGGGCGCCGGACGCGAGCGAGACGGTGCCGCCGAACCCGGTGGAGCGCTCCTCGCACGACGAGTGCGCGCGGGCGCTCTCGCTGCTCGGCACCCGCGCCGGGCGACGCGACGCGTACGTCCGGATCGCGGAGCGGTCAGGCGTCGACCTGCCGCCCGCGGCCTGCTGGCTGCTGCTCCGGATCCACCAGGACGGCGCGGCCCAGCCGGCGCTGCTCGGTGAGCGGATCGCGCTGCCGAAGGACGTGCTGACCCCGGCCGTCCAGGAGCTGCGGGACCGGGACCTGGTGCGGCCCGACGGCCCCACGCTGCGGGCCACCGAGCGCGGGCGCGAGCTGACCGAACGCCTGGTGCACGGCCGCGAGGAGGAACTGGCCGCGCTGCTCGGCGACTGGTGGGGCCCCGACCGGCCGCGCGACCTGACGGAACTGGTCCGGGAGCTGGGCGCGGAACTGGGCGACGGTCCAGGCGCCGCCGCGCGGCCGGCGGAACAGGAGTGATCCGCGGCACGTCGGGCGGCGGAACGGCGGGCGAAGATCCGACCGGGAAAGGGGAGGGGGGTGGCGCGATCCGGCCCGCGTTTTGTACCGTAGTCGAACAAAGTGGTTCCGCCCGCTTCCCCGACCACCCGGGCGGAGCCACTGGCTTCTTCCCCGATCCCGACCGAGCCCGACCGAGCCCGGAGGCACAGGCACCGATGTCCACCGCGCAGCTGACCGCCCACGCCCTGCTCCTGGACATGGACGGCACCCTGGTCGACTCGGAGGCCGCGGTGGAACGCGTGTGGCGCGGCTGGGCGGCCGAGATGGGCATCGACCCGGCACTGGTGCTGGCCGCCATGCCGGGCCGCCAGGGCCACGCCACGATGGCCGACCTCCTCCCCGACCGCCCGGTCGAACTCAACCTCGCGGACGCGCGCCGGATGCTCGCGCAGGAGAAGGCCGACCTCGCCGACATCGTCCCCGTCCCCGGCGCGGCCGAGTTCCTGGCGGCCATCGAGACCCTCGCCGTCCCGCACGCGCTGGTCACCTCGGCCGACATACCGCTCGCCACCGCCCGGATGGGGGCGGCCGGCCTGCGGATCCCGGACATCAGGATCACCCAGGAGTCGGTCAGCGCCAGCAAGCCGGACCCGGAGGGCTTTCTCAAGGGCGCCGCGGAACTCGGCGTCGCGCCGGCCGACTGCGTGGTCTTCGAGGACTCCCCCGCCGGCATAGCGGCGGCCCGCGCGGCCGGCATGCGGGTCGTGGGCGTCGGCCCGCTGGCGGCCACGTGCGGGCCGACGGCGCACGCCGGGACGCTGCGGGCCGTGACGCTCACGGCGGGCCGTGACCGGACGCTGACAATCACGGTCGGCCCCTGACGGGGCGGCGCGCTCCGCACGGTTCTTCCCCACCCTCCCCCAGCTAACGCTGGGAGGTGCCCCCACGAGCCCTTTGTCCCGCGCTCCGCGCGGGTGGGCCCTGACGGGCCGAGCCAGGCATGGATGCCCCGCGCTCCGCGCGGGGTTTTCCCCACCCACCCACCCCTTGTTCCGCGCTTCGCGCGGGTGGGCCGGCCTGCGGCGGCTGCGCCGCCGAGCCGTGGGGATGGGTGCCCCGCGCTCCGCGCGGTTTTTCCCCACCCACCCGCCCTTTTCCGCGCTTCGCGCGGGTGGGGGCCCGGGCCGGGTCGGCGCTTGTGGCGGCTGCGCCGCCGGGGGCGGGCGGGGGGTGGGTGCCCCGCGCTTCGCGCGGTTTTTCCCGCCCACCCGCCCCTTTCCGCGCTTCGCGCGGGGTGGGGCGGCATCGCCGGCCGGCCCGCCGGGCCGGCGGCCC
>NZ_BAAGPR010000154.1:0-13323 GCF_054783955.1 Streptomyces mayteni
GCCGCCCGGGCCGGGCCCGCCAGGGCCCGCCCCTCCCCGGGCCGGGCGGCCGGGCCCCCGCGGAGGGGGGGAAGAAGGGGTGGGTGGGCGGGGGGAAGGCCGCCGGGGGAAACCGCGGCGCGGCCCGGTCCCGCACGGCCATAGGATTGGGCCCGAAACCAGCCCGCGACGAGCAAGAGGATCGCCACATGCCTGGCATCACGCGCGAGGAGGTCGGCCACCTCGCCCGGCTGGCGCGTCTGGAGTTGACCGACGAGGAGCTCGACCACTTCGCCGGACAGCTCGACGACATCATCGGCGCGGTCGCCCGCGTCGCCGACGTCGCCGACGAGGACGTACCGCCGACCTCCCACCCGCTGCCGCTCACCAACGTGACGCGCCCCGACGAGGTCAGGCCGAGCCTGACCCCGCGGCAGGCGCTCTCCGGCGCGCCCGCGCAGGAGCAGCAGCGTTTCAAGGTGCCGCAGATCCTGGGGGAGGAGTGACCGCCGTGGCCGATCTGATTCATCTCACCGCCGCCGAGCTGGCCGCCCGCGTCGCCGACGGCAGCGTCAGCGCCGTCGAGGTCGCCGAGGCCCATCTGGCGCGGATCGACGCCGTCGACGAGAAGGTGCACGCCTTCCTGCACGTGGACCGCGAGGGCGCTCTCGCCCAGGCACGCGCCGTGGACGAGAGCCGGGCGCGCGGCGAGGAGCTCGGCCCGCTGGCCGGCGTGCCGCTCGCGCTGAAGGACATCTTCACCACCGAGGGCGTGCCCACCACCGTGGGTTCGAGGATCCTCGAGGGGTGGGTCCCGCCGTACGACGCGACCGTGACGAAGCGCCTGAAGGCCGCCGGGGTCGTCATCCTCGGCAAGACCAACATGGACGAGTTCGCGATGGGTTCGTCCACCGAGAACAGCGCGTTCGGCCCGACAGGCAACCCCTGGGACCTCACCCGGATCCCCGGCGGCTCGGGCGGCGGCTCCGCGGCCTCGCTCGCCGCGTTCCAGGCGCCGCTGGCCATCGGCACCGACACCGGCGGCTCGATCAGGCAGCCGGCGTCCGTCACCGGCACCGTCGGCGTCAAGCCCACCTACGGCGGCGTCTCCCGCTACGGCATGGTGGCCTTCTCGTCCTCCCTCGACCAGGGCGGCCCCTGCGCCCGCACCGTGCTGGACGCGGCGCTGCTGCACGAGGTGATCGCCGGCCACGACCCGCTGGACTCGACGTCGATCGCCGCGCCCGTGCCGCCCGTCGTCGACGCCGCCAGGAACGGTTCGGTCCAGGGCCTGCGGGTGGGCGTCGTCAGGGAGTTCCGCGGCGAGGGCTTCCAGCAGGGGGTGCTGAACCGCTTCGACGAGTCCGTCGAGCTGCTGCGCGAGCTTGGCGCCGAGGTCGTCGAGCTGTCCTGCCCCTCGTTCGACAAGGCGCTGGCCGCGTACTACCTGATCGCGCCGTCCGAGTGCTCCTCGAACCTGGCGAGGTTCGACGCCATGCGCTACGGGCTGCGGGTCGGTGACGACGGCACCAGGTCCGCCGAGGAGGTCACCTCCCTCACCCGCGAGTCCGGGTTCGGGGCCGAGGTGAAGCGGCGGATCATGCTCGGCACCTACGCCCTGTCCTCCGGCTACTACGACGCCTACTACGGCAGCGCCCAGAAGGTGCGCACCCTGGTGGCGCGCGACTTCGGCCGGGCGTTCGAGCAGGTGGACGTCGTCGTGTCGCCGACCACCCCGACCACCGCGTTCCCGATCGGCGAGCGGGTCGACGACCCGATGGCGATGTACCTCGCCGACCTGTGCACCATCCCGGTGAACCTGGCGGGCAACGCCGCGATGTCGTTGCCGTGCGGCCTGGCCGACGAGGACGGGCTTCCGGTCGGTCTGCAGATCATCGCACCGGCGATGGCCGATGATCGGCTTTACCGCGTCGGAGCGGCGGTCGAGGCCGCGTTCCAGGCACGCTGGGGACACCCGATCCTTGAGGAGGCGCCCGCGCTATGAGCAAGAAGCCGAAGTCCAAGGCCAGCACCTACCTGTCCATCGGCACCACGGTGTTCGGCGCGGTCGGCGTGGCCCGCCAGCTGCGCGAGGCGCGCAGCGAGGGCGACAAGCTCAGGCTCGCCGACGCCGTCATCTCCGCCGCCGCCATCGTCACCGGCGTCGCACTGCTCGCCCGCGAACTGCGCCGGATGGCGCAGGACGAGGGCGCCGTCCTCGCCGACGAGCGCGACTGACCGACCGCGCCGCAAGCCACGCACGCATCCGAGAGGTACTTCTCCCGTGACCGTCACTGACCTGGTGTCGTACGAGGACGCGCTCGCGTCCTACGACCCCGTCATGGGCCTTGAGGTCCATGTCGAGCTCGGCACCAAGACCAAGATGTTCTGCGGCTGCGCCACCACGCTGGGCGCGGAGCCCAACTCGCAGACCTGCCCCACCTGCCTCGGCCTGCCGGGATCGCTGCCGGTCGTCAACGCGACCGGCGTCGAGTCCGCCATCCGGATCGGCCTCGCGCTCCACTGCGAGATCGCCGAATGGTGCCGGTTCGCCCGGAAGAACTACTTCTATCCGGACATGCCGAAGAACTTCCAGACCTCGCAGTACGACGAGCCCATCGCGTTCGACGGCTACCTGGACGTCCAGCTGGCCGACGGCGAGGTCTTCCGGGTCGGCATCGAGCGGGCCCACATGGAGGAGGACACCGGCAAGTCCACCCACATCGGCGGCGCCACCGGCCGGATCCACGGCGCCCTGCACTCGCTGCTCGACTACAACCGGGCCGGCATCCCGCTGATCGAGATCGTCACCAAGCCGATCGAGGGCGCCGGCGAGCGGGCCCCCGAGATCGCCAGGGCCTACGTCGCCGAGCTGCGCGAGCTGATCAGGTCGCTCGGCGTCTCCGAGGCGCGGATGGAGATGGGGCAGCTCCGCTGCGACGTCAACGTCTCGCTCCGGCCGCACGGCCGGGAGAAGTTCGGCACCCGCAGCGAGACGAAGAACGTCAACTCGCTGCGCAGCGTGGAGCGGGCCGTCAGGTTCGAGATCCAGCGGCACGCGGCGGTGCTCGGCGACGGCGGCACCATCGTCCAGGAGACCCGGCACTTCCACGAGGAGAACGGCAGCACCACCTCGGGCCGGGTCAAGGAGGAGGCGGAGGACTACCGCTACTTCCCCGAGCCCGACCTGGTGCCGATCGCCCCCGAGCGGGAGTGGGTGGAGCGGCTGCGGGCCGAGCTGCCCGAGACCCCGCTGGCGCGGCGGAGCCGGCTGCGCGAGGAGTGGGGCATCTCGGCGCACGAGATGCAGTCGGCGCTCAACGCGGGCGCGGTCGAGTCGATCGTCGCCACCATCGAGGCCGGCGCGGACGCGGCGGCCGCCCGCAAGTGGTGGCTCGGCGAGCTGGCCCGCCGAGCCAACGAGCAGGGCGTCGAGCTGTCCATGCTGCCCATCACCGCGGCGCAGGTGGCGCGGGTGGCGGCGCTGGTCGCCGCCGGCGAGCTCAACGACAAACTGGGCCGCCAGGTCATCGACGGGGTGCTGGCCGGCGAGGGCGGCCCCGACGAGGTCGTCGAGCGGCGCGGGCTGCGGATCGTCAAGGACGAGGGCGCGCTCGGCGCCGCCGTCGACGAGGCGATCGCGGCCAACCAGGCCGTCGCGGACAAGATCAGGGGCGGCAAGACCGCCGCGGCCGGCGCGCTGGTCGGCGCGGTCATGAAGGCGACCAGGGGCCAGGCCGACGCGGCCCGGGCCCGCGAGCTGATCCTGGAGCGGCTGGGCGTCACCGAGTGACGCGGTCCACCTCGATCGAGGCGGGGTAAGGCGGCCGGCCGCGGCTAAGGCGGTCCCGACCCTCGCGTCTAAGGCCCCGGGCACCTCGCCCGGGGCCTTCGTCTAAGCCGCGCGGGCCGGCGGAACGCGGCGGCCGCCCGATGCGGGCCACCCCCCTGGGAGAGGAGCCTCGAGTCAGCTGGAGGACAGCCGACCCAGGGGAGGACCACCGTGACAGGACTCGAGCAACAGCTCGGGCTCGAACTCCACCGACAGCGTGCGGCCGAGCTCCAACGGGCCGCCGAGGAACACCGGGCGGCGACCGGGGCCGCCGCCCAGGAGGACGAACGGGCGGCGGACGAGGAGGCGGAGCCCGCGCCAGCCGGCCGGGTGTCCGGCCGGGCGTCCGGCTGGACGACGGTGGCGTGAGCCACCGGTTGGCCGGCGGGCCGCCGACCTGGGCCGCTCTGCCAGGGGCGATAAGCGGTACCGGGGTGTCAGTCCGACATGCCATTCTCGGAACCGTGGAGAGCCGTCGGGTCAGCCCCGTGTTCGTCGGCCGCGCCAGCGAGCTGGCCGAGCTGGCGGCCGGGCTTGCCCGGGCCGGCCGCGGGGAGCCACAGGCCTGTGTGATCGGCGGCGAGGCGGGCATCGGCAAGTCCCGCCTGCTGGACGAGGTGCTGGCGGCCGCCCGCGCGGCCGGCGCCGTCACCGCCGTCGGCTCCTGCGTCGAACTGGGCGCCGACGGCCTGCCGTTCGCGCCGGTGGCCGCGATCCTGCGCTCCCTGTACCGGCAGTTGGGCCCCGAGCTGGCCGAGGCGGCGACCGGGCAGGAGGGCGAGCTGGCCAGGCTGCTGCCGGAACTGGGCGAGACCCGCGGCGCCTCGGGAGACGCGCTGGACCGGATGCGGCTCTTCGAGCTGACGGCCCGGCTGCTCGAACGGCTGGCCGCCGACCGGCCGCTGGTGGTGGCCGTCGAGGACCTGCACTGGTCCGACCGCTCCACCCGGGAGCTGCTCGGCTACCTGTTCCGCTCGGTGCAGCGCAGCCGGCTGGTCATCCTGGCCACCTACCGGGCGGACGACCTGCACCGCCGCCACCCGCTGCGCCCGTTCCTCGCCGAGCTCGACCGGCTGCGCTCGGTCCGGCGGGTGGAGCTGGCGCGGCTGAGCGACGCCGAGGTGGTGGCCCAGATGGCCGGCATCACCGGCGGTACCCCGGAGCCCGCCCTGGCCCGCTCGGTGTTCGAGCGCTCGGAGGGCAATCCGTTCTTCGTCGAGGAGCTGACGGCCAACGGCGGCGCCGGGCGCGGGCTCAGCGAGTCGCTGCGCGACCTGCTGCTGGTGCGCGTCGAGGCGCTGCCCGAGGGGGTGCAGGAGCTGCTGCGGATCGTCGCCGAGGCCGGCTCCTCCGTGGAGCACGTGCTGCTGGCCGAGGTGGCCAGGCTGCCGGAGCCCGAGCTGCTCGCCGCGCTGCGGTCTGCCGTGGGCGGCTACCTGCTGGTGCCCACGGAGGACGGCGACGGCTACCGGTTCCGGCACGCGCTGATGCGCGAGGCCGTGGTGGACGACCTGCTGCCCGGCGAGCGCTCCCGGCTCAACCGCCGGTTCGCGGAGGCGCTGGAGGCCGGGCACGGCCTGGTGCCGGCGAGCGAGCGGGCCGCCCGGCTGGCCAGCTACTGGTTCCACGCGGGGGACGCGGCCAGGGCGCTGCCCGCGGTCCTCGCGGCCGCGACGGAGGCCGGCCGGCGCTACGCCTACGCGGAGCAACTGCGGTTGCTCGAGCGCGCGCTCGAGGTGTGGGAGGCGGTCCCCGAGCCCGTGCTCGTCGGGCTGCGTCCCGTGGAGTCGATCTGGGCGTACCCCGAGCCCGAGGTCCCCGGCCGGCCGGTGGACTATCCTGACCTGCTCGCCGAGGCCACCATGGCCGCCGTGCTCTCCGAGCAGAAGGACCGGGTGCTGGCCCTCAGCCGGCGGGCGGTGCGGGTGCTCGACGAGCGGGCGGATCCGTTGCGCGCCGCCTGGTTCTGGCTCCAGCGCTCCCGGGCCCGCAGCGGCCTCAGCCTGCACGAGGGCGCCGCCGAGCTCGACCGGGCGCGTGAGCTGGTGCGGGGCCTGCCGCCCTCGGTGGTGCACGCCCAGATCCTGGCCCAGGTGGCGGCGCGCGGCACGCTCGAGCTGCCGGGCCCTGAGCTGTACGCGATGGCCGAGCGCGCGGTGCGGATGGCCCGTCTGGTGGGCGCGGAGCACACCGAGCTGTACGCGCGGCTCACCCTCGGCTGTGTGATGACGGACTCGGGGGACGTCTCCGGCGGCCTGGCCGAGATGAGCGCGGTGATCGAGCGGGTGGTCGAGGCCGGGAACATCGGCCTGATGTCCCGAAGCCTGGTCAACTTCGCGGCGACCCTGGCCGAGGTCGGTGAGCTGGAAAGGTCGTGCCAGGCAATGGCGCGGGGGATGGAGATCGCCGACCGCTACGGCCTGGAGGACACCAAGGGCTGGCTCTGGGCCAACCAGGCAGAGGTGTTGATCGCGACGGGCCGCTGGCCGGAGGCGGCGGCCGCGACGGAGGCCGCGTTGCGCCACGCGCGGGACGTCAGGCCGCGGGCGGGCGCACGGCTGGCGGCCGGGCATCTGGCCTGGCTCCGGGGCGATGCCGGGGCGGCCAACGAGGCGTTGGCCGCCACCCGCGCGGAGATCGACACCCCCGACCTCAATCCGAGCATGGTGGTCAACCTCGCCCGCCTCGAGGTCGGGGTCGCCGCGGCCGAGGGCCGGATCGAGGACGCCAGGGCGGCGCTGGCCGCCGCGGTGCCGATCGGCTTCCCACCGTTCACCGCCTACCACGCCTGGGAGGTGTTCCTGGTGGCGGCCATGGCCGAGGCCGAGAGCCGCGGGCTGCCCGCGGCCGATCCTGGCCGGCCCGCGGCGGTGGCGGCGATCAGGCGCGCGATGGCCCCCACGCCCCGGGCGAGGCCGATGTGGGCGGCGCTCGGACAACTGGTCGACGCGGAGTTGAAGCGGGCCGAGACCCGGGACACCCCTGGCCTCTGGGCCGAGGCGGTCGAGGCACTCGAACCGTTCGGTCTGCCCCACCACCTGGCGGTGGCGCGGCTCGGCTGGGCCGAGGCGCTGCTCGCCGAGGGCGGCCCCGAGGCACGGGAGCGCGCCGCCGAGTCGCTGCGGCAGGCCGGGGAGACCGCCCTGGCCCTGGGCGCGGCGCCGCTGCGCGAGCGGGTGGCACGGCTCGCGGCGCGGGCCGGGCTCTCACTGCTCCCGCCCGAGCCGGCCGAGTCACCCGACCCGGCCGACGCGTTCGGGCTGACCCGCCGCGAGCGCGACGTGCTGGCCCTGGTGGCCTTGGGCCGGAGCAACCGGCAGATAGCCGAGGAGCTGTTCATCGCGCCCAAGACGGCCAGCGTGCACGTCTCCAACATCATGGCCAAGCTGGCGGTTTCCGGCCGCGGCGAGGCGGCGGCGCTGGCCCACCGGCTGCGTCTGGTGCCGATCCCGGTCGAGGGCTGAGTTCCGGGGAAGGTGGGCGCGGCGGCGGTCGGCGCCGCCGCCGCGCCCGTGGGGGGTGGCGGTCCGTCAGGCGGTGGCCACGCAGGAGCCGAGCGTGGGCGCCGTCCAGTTGCCGTTGGCCATCACGGTGAAGCCGAAGCTGGTGGACGCCCCGGCCGTGAGCGAGCCGTTGCCGTTGGGCCGCATGGTCAGCACGGTGCCGCCGCCGCTCCAGGACGGGGTGCCGTTCCAGGTGGTCGACACCTGCTGGGGCGAGCGCAGCGTCACGGTCGCCGTCCAGCCGTTGATCGGCGCCGAGCCGGCCGTGACGGTCACCTGGCCGTTGAACCGGTCGCCCCAGCGCTGGGTCTCCGCGTAGGTCACCGAGCAGCTCGCGGAACCCCCGCCCCCGCCCCCGCCTCCGCCGCCCGAGCCGTTGTTGAGGGCGTTGAGCACCGCCGTGTACGCCGGCTTCCTGTTGTAGTTGCCGTCGAACAGCAGCGGGGTGTCGCCCGACCGCCAGGAGTACTTGTCCGTGACGCCCCACACCGTGATGCCGGTGCAGCGGGAGACGGCCAGGCAGGCGTTGACCACCCGGGTGTAGCTGTCGGCCTGGGCGGTGCCCGAGCCCGCGATGTCCAGTTCGGTGATCTGCACCTCGACACCCAGGTCGGCGAACCGCTGGATGTTGGCCTGGTAGTCGCTCGGCACCGGGGAGGCGCTGTTGAAGTGCGACTGGAGCCCGACGCAGTCGATCGGCACGCCGCGCGAGCGGAAGTCCCTGACCATGTTGTAGACCGCGTTGCTCTTCGCGTTGACGCCGTCGATGTTGTAGTCGTTGTAGCAGAGCTTGGCGTTGGGGTCGGCCGACCTGGCGGCGCGGAACGCCTCCTCGATGTAGCCGTTGCCCAGCCGGTCCTGGAACGGCGAGCTGCGCCGGGCGCCGCTGTTGCCGTCCACGAACGCCTCGTTGACGACGTCCCAGGAGTGGATCTGCCCCCGGTAGCGGCCCATCAGCTGGTTGATGTGGTTGGTCATCGCCGCCCTGAGGTCGCTGGCGCCGAGGCCGCCGACCCATCCCGGCAGCTGCGAGTGCCAGACCAGGGTGTGGCCGCGGACCCGCATGCCGCGGCTCCGCGCGTGGTTCACGATCTGGTCGGCGTTGCCGAAGGTGAACGAGTTGCGGCTGGGCTCGATGGCGTCCCACTTCATCTCGTTCTCGGGCGTGACGCTGTTGAACTCGGCGTTCAGCGTGGACGCGTAGGCCGCCTCGCCCAGGTGGTTGGCGGCCACGGCGGTGCCGAAGTAGCGGCCGCGCTCGGCCGCCGAGGCGCCCAGGGTGCTGGCGGCGCTCGCGGTGCTCGGCAGGGCGATGAGGCCGGCGGCCGCGAGCAGGCCGGCCGTGGCCACGACCAGCGCGCGTCTGGCGCGTGCGAGCCCTGAGGATGGGCTGATCATTGCTCCCCCTCGGTGGATGGGTGGATTGACTGCCGCGGCTAAGGAGCCGTGCTCACGTCCCGGAGAGCGACGGCGCCATGGCGTTCGGCAACGATCGAAGGGGAGTATGCGCCTGGTGTCGCGGCCCGTCAACGGATCCTTCCGGAATTTTTCCGAGCGGAATTCCGGCCGGTGAACTTCTGTAGATCGCCTGTGACCTGCTTCGAAGGGCGTTCGACGATTCGCCGCAGGTGGTGTCGGTCGGCCGGGTGGAAATCCGGGTCTCGGAATACTTTCGGACCTGAAGGTGGGTGACGGGGCGTCTGAGGAGTATGGAGTGTCGCTCAGGCTTCCGGTACGCGGCGTTGACCTGGGCATTTTCTCCCTTGAGCTGTCGGCCTACCCGCTCCTGCGCCGATAATTTTCGGTGAATGCTTCGGAAGTCTTTCGGTGGGGCGGTGCGCGCCGCGCCGCCTTAGGCGGCCAGGGCACCCAGACGGGCCGCCTAAGGCCCCCACCGGGCGGCAAGGTGCGCAACGTTCCCGATGTGGCGCCCCCTCCTTGGCGAGGAGTGTGGAGACATCGCGAGAACAGCGACATCACCACTAGGACCACCGAGGCGGGAGAACCCGATGTACCACGAACTGCACGCCGTCCAGAGCCGGATCGACGCCCTCCACCAGGAGGCCGCGCGGGAGCGGCTGGCCAACGAGGCCAGGCGGGGCGCCGCCGCCCGCCGGACCGCGTCCCGGGCGAACGAATCCGAGGGGCGGGTGAACCGACGGGACTCGGTAAGGGGCCGGCTGCTCGGCCTGCGCGGGCGGGGAGCCAGGGCGTGAACGACGGCACCGTGGACGACAGCATCGTGAACGACAGCATCCTGAACGAAATGCCGGGCCCATTGTCAGAGCCGTATGCGATCCTGCGGAACATGCACATCAGAACCGTCAGCCCCGTCTTCGTCGGCCGCGCCTCCGAGCGGGCCCTCCTCACGGAGGTCCTCTCCCTGGCGGCGGCCGGCGAGCCGCAGGCGGTGCTGATCGGCGGCGAGGCCGGGGTGGGCAAGAGCCGCCTGGTCGACGAGTTCCTGGCCGAGGCCAGGGCGGCGGGGGCCGTCACCGCCGAGGGGGCCTGCGTCGAGGTCGGCGCCGAGGGCCTGCCGTTCGCCCCCGTCTCCACCGTGCTGCGCGCGCTCAACCGCCAGCTCGGCGAGGAGCTGGCCGAGGCCGCCGCCGGGTTCGGCGGCGAGCTCGGCAGGCTGCTCCCCGAGCTGGGCGGCCCCACCCCGGCGGCCCGCGCCGGGCGTGACGAGGACGAGCGGGCCAGGCTCTTCGAGCTCACCGCCCGGCTGCTCGAAGCGCTCGGCGCGGAGCGCACCCTGGTGCTGGTCATCGAGGACCTGCACTGGTCGGACCGCTCCACCCGCGGGCTGCTCGACTACCTCTTCCGCTCCCTGCACCACTGCCGGGTGGTGCTGCTCATCACCTACCGCTCCGACGACATCCACCGCCGCCACCCGCTGCGGCCCTTCCTCGCCGAGCTCGACAGGCAGCGCACGGTCCGCCGCGTCGAGCTCGACCGCTTCACGCGGGAGGAGGTGCGCGGCCAGCTCGCCGGCATCCGGGGCGCCGCGCCCTCCGACCGCGAGCTCGACCAGGTCTACCTCCGCTCCGACGGGAACGCGTTCTTCGTCGAGGAGCTGGCCACCGCCAACGACTGCGGCGGTCCTGGCTCCCTCAGCGACTCGGTGCGCGACCTGCTGCTGGTCCGCGTCGAGGCCCTCCCCGAGACGGCACAGCGCGTCGTCCGCACCCTCGCCGAGGGCGGCTCCAAGGTGGAGCACGGCCTGCTGCGCGCGGTCACCAAGCTCGGCGAGGACGAGCTGATCGAGGCCCTGCGCGCCGCGGTGGGCGCCACCATCCTCCGGGCCGACGGGGACGACACCTACCGCTTCCGGCACGCCCTGGTCCGCGAGGCCGTCGACGACGATCTACTGCCCGGCGAGCGGTCCCGGCTCAGCCGCCGGTTCGCCGAGGCGCTGGAGGCCGAGCCCGAGCTGGTCAGGATCGACGAGCGGCCGGCCAGGCTCGCCAGCTACTGGTACCACGCGCGGGACGCGGCCCAGGCGCTGCCCGCCATCCTCGGCGCCGCCGCCACGGCGCGCTGCCGCCACGCGTACGCCGAGCAGCTCCACCTCCTCGAGCGCGCCCTCGAGGTGTGGGACGAGGCGCCCCCCGGGGTCAGGAAGAGCCTGCCGCTCGCCGCGGATGTCGAGTCCTACCCGCTGTGCGACTGCGACGACGAGGAGCTGAGCTTCCTCGACCTGCTCGCCGAGATGACGGTGGCGGCCCGCCGCGCCGGCGAGCCGGAGCGCGGCCTCGCCGTGGTCAACCGGGCGATGCGGCACATGGGCGAGCGCGAGCACCCGCTGCGCGCCGCCTGGTTCTGGACGCAGAAGTCCCGGCTTGTCAGAAACCTGGCCAAGGGCAACGGCTGGCCCGAGCTCGGCACGGCGCAGAAGCTGCTCGAGGGCTTCGCGCCCTCGCCCGTGCACGCCCATGTGATGACGGAGGCGGCCGGCTGGCGCACCGTCTTCGACCCGCGCCCCGAGGGCGTGGCCGTCGCCGACCGGGCCGTCGAGCTGTCCCGACAGGTGGGCGACGAGGAGTCCGAGCTGAACGCGCTGATCAGCCGGGGCGGCCTGCTGGGCGAGGGCGGCCGGGGCGAGGAGGGCGTCGCGGTGCTGCGCGAGGCGGCCAGGCGGGCCGAAGAGGCCGAGCTGGTCAGCGTCCACAAGCGCGGCTACGTCAACCTGGGGTCCATGCTGGAGGCGGTCGGCCGGTCGGAGGAGGCCGTGGAGGTCGCCGACCACGCCCTGCCCGTCGCCTACCGGTACGGGCTGCGCGACACCGAGTCCTGGCTGCACGGGAACCGGTCGGACTCGCTGTTCTCGCTGGGCCGCTGGGCCGAGTGCGAGGCCGCGATCCTCGAGTCACGGCGCACCGCCCAGACACCGGTGTCCTTCGCCATCGCGGCCAAGCGGCTCGCGCTGCTGGCCATCGCCAGGGGCGACCTGGCGGCGGCGGAGTCCGAGCTGGAGCGGATGACCGAGTACTTCAACGCGTTCGACGTCTCGGCCCCGCAGTACGCCCACCCGGTCGCCACGGCGCGCATCGGCTTCGCGGCCCAGCAGGGCCGGATCCTGGACGCCCGCCGGTTGCTCGCCGAGACCCTGGCGGTGGGCCTCGCGCCGGGCGTCGGCCGCTACACCTGGCCGATGCTCGACGCGGCCGCGGTCGCCGAGTCGGAGTCCCGCGGCGTCCCGGCCGCCGGGCCCGGGCAGGCGGCGGCGATCTCCAGAATCCGGGAGTGCGCGGCCTCGCTGCCCGGGTTCTACCAGGTGTGGCGCGCCTACGCGCTGATGGTGGAGGCGGAGCTGCGGCGGGCCGAAGGCACGGCAGGCCCGGCGGACTGGGCGGCGGCCGCCGCCGCCTTCGACGGCCTGCCCCGGCCGAGGGAGCGGGCGCGGATATCCCTGCGCTGGGCCGAGACGCTGCTCGCCGAGGGCGAGCGCGACCAGGCTGCGGAGCTGTTGGCCGAGGCACATGCCGAGGCCGAGCGGCTGGGCGCCGCCCCGCTGTTGGCCGAGGCCGAGCGGCTGGCCCAACGCGGCCGGCTGCCGCTGTCGCCCGACGAGGACGCCTGCCGGCCCGACTCCTTCGGCCTGACCCGCCGCGAACTCGACGTCCTGGCCCTGGTGGCGGCGGGCCGGACCAACCGGCAGATAGCCGAGGAGCTGTTCATCTCGCCCAAGACGGCGAGCGTGCACGTCTCCAACATCCTCGCCAAGCTGGAAGTCTCCGGCCGAGGCCAGGCAGCTGCGCTGGCCCACCGCCTGGGCCTCGTCGGTACCTAGCCGACCCGTCCCCGCGGGTTTTCCCCCACCCCCCACCCCTTTACGGGCTGCCGCGTCCCAGCCGAAGCCGAGCGGCTCCGCCACCGGCGCGCCCCGCCGGCCCGGCGGCGCAGCCGCCGCGGGTCTAGGCCCGCGAGGGCCTGCCCCGCGCGGAGCGCGGTTGAGGGGAGGGCGGGGACAACGTATCCGCGCGGCAGCGCGGCGCCGGCCCGGGCCCGCAGGGCCCCTCGCGCGGAGCGCGATGAGGGGCGGGAGCAACGTATCCGTGCAGCGGGTCGGCCACGGCCAGGCGGCGGAGCCGCCGGGCCCCCGGGCGGCCCCACGCCGCGTGGGGAAGGGCTTGTGGGGGCACCTCCCAGCAGCCGGGCTGGGGGAGGGTGGGGGATCAACGCGGCGGCCGCCGGCCGGCTGCGGCGGTGCCGCGCTCGCCATCCGCCCTGGCGGGCGGCCAGCACGGCACCGGCCCGGCGGCGCAGCCGCCGCGGGTCTAGGCCCGCCAGGGCCCACCCCGCGCGGAGCGCGGTGAAGGGTGGGTGGGGGATCAACGCGGCGGCGGCCGCCGGCCGGCTGCGGCGGTGCCGCGCTCGCCATCCGCCCTGGCGGGCCTGCGGCGCAGCGGCCGTGGGCCCGGGCCCACGGCGGCCTGCCCCGCGCGGAGCGCGAAAAGGGGCGGGGTGGGCGGGGGCCACCGAACCGCCGGCCTGCCCTGCAACTCG